>JBIIHR010000103.1:0-5105 GCA_044235655.1 Cyanobium sp.
TCAGAACGGCGGGCCCTACGGCCATCTCGAATGTTCGCCAGCTGCAACGACCCACCAGGTATTGAAGGGGCGCGGAGGACACCAGGTGCTCTCGCCAGAGGCGTTCGAGATCGTCGCGAGAAATCTCTAGGCCGATCGGGCGATACGGATGGAGCCTGAGGGTTTGGAATGCCGACGGGGAGAGGCCCGCGGCCATGTCCAGCAACCAGTCGAGGGCTTGACCCTCTCCACCAAGACGGAGCAGGTCTCGACGCCAGGCGAGGAGCTCTTCACCTGTCAGGCGTTCCATGGGAGAGCACACCATCAACCAACCCTAGGAAGGGGTGTTGGGGAGAGGGAACGGGGCCGCCAGAACAACCCTGGATCCGCGATCAGGGTGCCGCAGGCTTCCAGCTCCAGCAGATGGGGAAGCAGGGTCTGGGAGGTGGTCTGCAGGGCTTGGCAGAGCTCTTCCAGCGAGGCCCCTCGCCCGAGGACCTTCAGGAGCTGTTGGGTCAGGGTGGTGGGGCTGGTCAAGGGTTGGTGGAGGGGATCGGGAGCGGCCGCTGGCTGCTGGAGGGGCCCCGGCCCCAGCAGCCTTAAGAGATCCTCGGGACGGGTGAGGGGGGTGGCTCCTCGGGCCAGGAAGCCATTGCTGCCCTCGGCAGAGAGCCGATCCGTGTCGGCGGGCACGACCCAGAGAGGGAGGCTCTCACCCCAGGCCAGCTCTGCCGAATGGAGGGCGCCGCTGCCCACAGGACACTCCACCAGGATCAGGGCACAGGCCAGGGCCACCTGGAGCCTGTTGCGCAGGGCAAAAGATCCCTTGCTCACCGAAGCGTCTGGCGATAGCTCGGTGACGAGGAGGCCCTGTTGGCCCACGGAGGCCTGCAGAGCAGCGTGGTGGCGTGGATAGACCCGTTCCAATGGGGTGCCCAGAACGCCAATGGGCACCCCCCCTCCCTGCAGGCAACCCTCATGGACAGCCCCATCGATCCCTGCAGCCAAGCCGCTCACCACAGGCCACCCTGCCTGTGCCAGCACAGCACCGATGTGACGGGAGACGTTGAGACCATGGCGGGAGGGCCTGCGGGTTCCCACCACCGCCACCGCCCGGCGCTCGCTCAGGTGTCGCCACAGGCTCCCACGCCCTGACCAGTAGAGGGCTGCTGGCGGGGGCTGGGCCTGATTCATCTTGGCTGGCCAGCGCCGATCACCGGGCAACAACACGCCCCGTCCCCCGTGCCATCGCTTCGCCGCCTCGTGTAGGGGATCGGTCCCCCAGTGCTTGCGGTAGGCCTCAATCCCCTGCAGCAAGCGATCCGACCACTGGCAGTGATGTCCCAGAGAAGAAGAGGGGGCATGCCATGCCGCCTCCAGCGTTTCAAAGGTTGCAACCAGTTCGGCGAGCCGTTGCGGCCCCAGCCCGGGGCAATGGCACCACAGCAACCACCAAAGCCGGGCCTGGTGGCTCCATGGGCTGGGAGAGGCGCTGGGGATGAAGGGGCTCTTTCCAGGCGTGCGCACAACGAGAGGAGGGCCAACATCCCCTCATAGTACGCATGAACTAATCAGCAATGGGCCCCTCGGCCAGTTTTTGCACGGCCTTGGCCACCTCCGGAGGCAGGTGTCTCACGAGCTTGCGGTGCTGGGGGCCTGCCCGGAAATCCACAAGCACCAACTCAACCAAAGCTTCAGCAGCCACTGTTTCTCCTGGGCCTATGAGCCAGGAACGCCAGGGGAGTCTGAGGCCACGCCGAGGCATCACCAGGCTGCGCACCTCAGCCCGATCCCCGTGGATCAGGGGGGCTCGATAGGTCAGGGCGAGATCCACCACGGGCATTTCCAGGCCCTGGGCCGAAAGAATGCTGTAGTCCAGCCCCACGTTGGCGAGAGCTTCCACTCGGGCCTCTTCCAGCCAGGCGATATAGGCCCCGTGCCACATCACGCCGGCATGGTCGGTGTGCTGTGGAAGAACGCGTCGCTGGAGACGCCATGCCCGATCAGGGGGAGGGAGCGAATCCCATTGCATCAAGCTGTGTGGCATTGACGGGGGGGAGGGCATTCAATCAGCCATAGGCTGACTCAGCCCTGAATCCCGTCCGTGTTTCGCACCCTGCTCATTGCCGACTCCGGCACAGGTCATGTGGAGGAAATGGTGCGCATGCTCCGTGCCATCCCCCCTTGCCGACAGGCCAAGGTCCACCTGTTGCATGTGATTTCTGAGCAAGGCCAGGAAGATGCGGAGAGCCATCGCCGAAAGGCGCAGGAGTTGATTCAAGGCGCAGTCGGGCGCATGGGTCTCCAGCCTGCGGAGGTCACAAGTTTGGTGCGAGATGGAGATACGAAAACAACCGTGTTGAAGGTGGCGGACGAGCTGAATGCGGATCTCATTGTGATGGGCTCCCGCGGTTTGAACAGGCTCCAGTCCATTCTCAGCAACAGTGCCAGCCAATATGTGTTCCAGCTCTCCACGCGGCCCATGCTGTTGGTGCGAGACGACATCTACGTGCGTGCCATCAACAGGGTGATGGTCACGGTGGATGGCACCGGGGTCGGAGATGACGCGATCAAGCTGGCCTGTGAACTCGTGCGGGAGATCCCTGGCGGGACCCTCACGGGCATCCATGTGTCCCGGCAGGACATCACCCCATCCCGTGGGGGCAAATCACCGGCGGATGAGGTGCTGAACCGCGCTGTTCAGCGGGCTCGAAATCTGGGAGTGGAGTTGCAGCCCCTCCACCAGACAGGCAACATCGGCAGGCAAGTCTGTGAGGCCGCCAAGGAGGCCAGGGCCGATCTTCTGGTCATTGCCTCTCAGGATCGACGCCCGTTGGTGGCGAAGGGGCTGGTGGATCTGGATCGCCTGCTTGGGAGCTCTGTCAGCGACTACATCCGGGTCCATTCCCCCGCCCCTGTGCTGTTGGTCAGGGAGCCAGAGTCAAGACGGTGAGCCCATCTCCCTTTGATGAAAGGTCAAAGGGAGGCTCAGATCAGCCACTTTGACGGCTGTTGGTCTGGATGTAGAGGACGATCAAAAACACAGCTGGAACCAGGACAAACAGCAAGCTGGCCACAAAGCCGAGATCGTTGGTTTCCATAGCTGCATCGGGGATGGAGAGAACGTATCACTGCTCCCCGTCCCCCATGGGGTCGCCTTCATCGGTCGTTGCGGTTGGAGGAACTCCCGCCGCTCCCTCTGTTCCCTGTTCTTCATCGGGGACGGGCTCTTCAGGGGGCTCGGGCCAGGCCAACGGACCGGGAGGCAGGGGTTGCTGGAGGGCCTGTTCCCAGGCGGCCTCCCCATTGGAGAGGCCCGACTGGGGGCGGGTGAGCACCACCAATGAGCTCTGCACCAGGCTCTGGCAGGCCAGTCGCCAACTATCGGGCCGGCGGCGGAGTTTCTGCAGTTCCACAGCGGTGAGCTCACTCAGGGCCTGGGGGGCTGCCCCCCGGACATCCACGAAGCATGTGATGCATTGCCCGCAACCGCCACAGTTGCCGAGCTTGCCCTTGAGGCCGTAGAGCTCAATGCCTTCTCTGAGCGCCACATCCCGAAGGTTTTCCCCCGGGTAACACTCCACGTCACGCCCTTCGCGCAGAAAACGAATCACTGGCATGGTGCATCCCGCAACGTGGCCATTTTGTAACTTCGCCAGTTGCGGTCCGTTACCTGATCCCCCGTACGGCCATCCACACCCACTACCATCTCCAGACACCCAGTTCTGACCCCAATGGGATTGCCCTGGTATCGGGTGCACACGGTCGTGATCAACGACCCGGGCCGCTTGCTCGCCGTGCACCTCATGCACACCGCACTCGTCGCCGGCTGGGCCGGCTCAATGGCGCTTTACGAGCTCGCCATCTTTGATCCTTCAGATCCGGTGCTCAATCCGATGTGGCGCCAAGGCATGTTCGTCATGCCCTTCATGGCCCGTCTTGGTGTCACCGGAAGCTGGAGTGGATGGAGCATCACCGGTGAAACAGGGGTCGACCCTGGTTTCTGGAGTTTTGAGGGGGTGGCCGCTGCCCACATCGTGTTCAGTGGGCTCCTGTTCCTGGCCGCCATCTGGCACTGGACCTACTGGGATCTGGAGATCTGGCAGGACCCTCGCACGGGAGAGCCGGCTCTCGATCTCCCCAAGATTTTCGGCATCCACCTTCTCCTCGCAGGTTTGGGCTGCTTTGGTTTTGGAGCCTTCCACCTCACGGGGGTGTTTGGTCCAGGCATGTGGGTCTCCGATCCCTATGGCCTGACAGGGCACCTCGAAAAGGTTCAACCCTCCTGGGGGGCAGATGGCTTCAATCCCTTCAATCCGGGCGGCATCGTGGCCCACCACATTGCTGCGGGCATTGTGGGCATCATTGCTGGAATCTTCCACATCACCACGCGTCCCCCTGAGCGGCTTTACAAAGCCCTTCGCATGGGAAATATCGAGACGGTTCTGGCCAGCGCCATTGCTGCCGTGTTCTTTGCGGCTTTTGTGGTGGCCGGCACCATGTGGTACGGCGCCGCAGCGACCCCTATCGAGCTGTTTGGCCCAACCCGCTACCAGTGGGATCAGAACTACTTCAAGACGGAAATCAATCGCCGTGTGCAAACGGCTCTCGATGAAGGAGCCACCAAGGATGAAGCCTGGGCGTCCATCCCCGAAAAGCTTGCCTTCTACGACTACGTGGGCAACAGCCCTGCCAAGGGCGGCCTCTTCCGGGTGGGTCCCATGGTGAATGGGGATGGTCTTCCCACAGGTTGGATCGGCCACATCTCCTTCACCGATAAGGAAGGTCACAATCTGGAAGTTCGGCGTCTCCCCAACTTCTTTGAGAACTTCCCCGTCGTCCTCCAGGACGAGGATGGGGTGGTCCGAGGGGATATCCCCTTCCGCCGGGCTGAGGCGAAGTATTCCTTCGAACAGCAAGGCGTCACCGCAACGGTTTACGGGGGTGCGCTCAATGGGCAAACCTTCACGGATCCTGCAGATGTGAAGCGCCTGGCGCGGAAGGCCCAGCTGGGAGAAGCCTTCGAGTTTGATCGGGAGACCTATCACTCCGATGGCACCTTCCGGAGTTCCCCCAGGGGGTGGTTCACCTTCGGCCATGCCTCGTTTGCCCTTCTCTTCTTCTTT
>JBIIHR010000104.1:0-5070 GCA_044235655.1 Cyanobium sp.
CGGATCCAATTCCACCAGGCCCCGCAACCTGTGGTGCCGATCCACCATCCAGATCTGTCCTTCCGCCCCCATCACCAGGGGAACAGGCTTGGTGCCCAGATAGGAGCGGCGCTCCTGAGCACTTTCGGTCAAAAAATCCAGTTGGCGGCTTCGCACCTCCGCCAGGCCAACGCACATCTGGGTGGGGTGGAGATCAGCGACCCGAACCTCGATCAGCGCCTGGCTGGGATCGGGCGGGGGGAGGGGTTGGTAGGGGGGGAGACGAAGGGTCACGGATCTGGACTCTGCGATGAATCTAATCTCGGGCGGAATAGGGTCGTTCGATGTGGATGGCTCCATGACCCCCTCCCTCCCCCTCAGCCCACCCACGCCCTTGCAGGGTCCCCATGGCCCCATCGGTGTGATGATCTGCGGCCACGGCAGCCGGAACCGCTTGGCTGTGGCCGAATTTGCCGATCTGGCGAGACAACTCGAAGAGAGGCTCCATCCGGTGCCGGTGGCACACGGCTATCTGGAATTTGCCAGGCCCATCCTGCGCGAAGGGCTGGAGAAGCTGCAGGGGCAGGGCGTCCAGCACGTCCTGGCCCTGCCGGCCATGCTCTTCGCAGCCGGCCATGCCAAAAACGATATTCCTTCCGTTCTCAACACCTTTGCCGCGGAAACAGGCCTCCGGATCGACTACGGCCGGGAGCTGGGCGTGGATCTGGGCATGATCCAAGCGGCTGGAGCCCGCATCCGCCAATGCCTGGAGGACGCCGACCTCAAAAGGGAGGCAGAAGGCAAGGAGCGGGTGCCCCTCCATGACACCCTGCTGGTGGTGGTGGGCCGCGGGTCCTCCGATCCCGATGCCAACTCCAACGTGGCCAAGGTGACCCGCATGCTGGTGGAAGGGTTCGGCTTCGGCTGGGGGGAAACCCTCTACTCAGGAGTCACCTTTCCACTCGTGGAGCCTGGCCTGAGGAAGGTGATGAAGCTGGGCTATCGGCGTCTCGTGATGTTCCCCTATTTCCTGTTTTCGGGCGTGTTGGTGAGCCGCATCAGGCAACACAGCGAGGCAGTGGCAGGAGACCACCCGGAGGTGGAACTGCTCCATGCCTCCTACCTAGGGGACCATCCGCAGGTTCTCAGCACGTTTCAGGATCGCCTCCTGGAAATCCTGGAGGGCACAAATGCCATGAATTGTTCCCTCTGCAAATACAGGGCCCAGGTGCTGGGCTTTGAGCGGGAGGTGGGCAGCCCCCAGCACAGCCACCACCACCATGTGGAGGGTTCCATGGAGAGCTGCCAGCTCTGCGAGAGGGAATGCACGGGTGCCTGCCAGAGCGATTCGCCAGCCCACTCCCATGGGGCTGCAGACCATCATCACCCGCCCTATCCCCATGCCCATCATCCCCTGGGCCCGGAAACGCTTCGGAAAGGCTGACGGACAGCGTCTCAAGCTGGATCGAAGGGTACCCATGTCCAATGGTTAGTCATTCCTATGGGTTGGGCTTTTCCCCATTGCCTCTCCGTTTCCCCCATGGGATCCACGGGTTTTCCCCAACCCCTTCCGCCAACCCCCTAGGCACCACCTGGACCTGTGGAAAGAGAACCTGTTTCCCCACCCCCCTTGACAAAATCTGAGACAGGCTATTTTCTCCAACCTGCTTCGCCCCCTGACCGGCACATCCCTGATCTGCAAAGGAATCTCAAGACGCGAGAGCGCCTTTCACCAATCCCTTGCACGGCTTTGACGAAATCGACTGGGTTGTGGCGTAGTGGGTGCATACAGCCCCAGGACCTTGTGAAGGAGTCGGAAACGCCCCATACCATGAACGGCGCTCTCCGCTCCGATGGGTCCACCCTCTTCCCCCCAGTCGCCCCCAGCGTCAGCCTGGAGGCCGAGGTGCCCGAGGCGCTGTTCGAAGGCATGCGGGAGTTCATTCGCAACCATCCCAACTGGGACCAATACAGCGTCATCACCTCAGCCCTCGCGGGTTTCCTCTTTCAGAACGGCTCCGTTGATCGATCCGTTAAAGATCACTATCTCTCTGGCCTTTTTTCAGAGCCTTGATCACCAGCCAGCGTCCCTGAAAGCAGCTTAGGGACTGGCCATGGTGCGTTGATGCACCAAAAAAAAGACGGAGGGGCTAACCTCCGTCCTTGATTTCTCCCTTGCCCGACCCGTTAAAGGTCGCCTGTTAAGTATGGAGTGAGGCGAGCGGTTGTTCTGTGGTGATGGACACCACTCGCCCCAAGTCAGGTGTGCAGTTCCTCACCGAGGGCTCCCGCACAGGCACGCCAGGTGAGGGCCATCAGGGTGAGAGTGGGGCTCTGCCAACCCGCGCTCGGCCAGCAGGCCCCATCGGTGACCAGCACATTGGTAGCCCGCCAGCAGGCATTTCTGGAATCCACGACCCCGGCCTCCTCATGGGCAGCCATGGGGGCCCCACCCACCTCATGGATGTAATACCCCGCAGGAGCAGCCCCGGAGCCAAGGGCAGGCCTGGTCTTCAGCCACGGTTCCAGCAGGGGAAACACCATCAGGTCTTCCACCGGCAGAATCTCCCCTCCAGCAGCCGCCACCACGGCGCCCATGCGGCGTTCCATGTGGGCCACCATCGCCCGCTCGTTCGCTCCCCAGCGGCAGGCGATCAAGGGAATGGGCAAGCCGTGGGCATCGCGCTGGTCACCGCACAGGCTGACGCGATTCTCCGCCGTGGGAAGCACCTCACCGTGACCGATCAGAAACCCCAGGGCCTCGCCTGGCCGTCGTTTGAGAAACGCGGGGGGATCAAACCGCTGAATCGCAGCCCAGAGGCCGTAGCCGCGGGAAAAATCGACGGCCGCATGCTCGCCAAAGAGGGTGTTGGGGAGAAAGCAGCTGCCCGCACCGGAGAGTTCGGCCACGGCGGACGGGGATCCGGGCACCGGAAGACTGAAGAAACAGCTGGTGGAGATGTGATCCATCAGATGGCGGCCCAACAGCCCAGAGGGATCCACCAGGGGAGGACCATCCAGACCCTCCTGAGAGTGCAGGAGGATCCGCAGGGTCTCAATGGTGGAGGCACAGAGCACCACCAGATTCGCCGCCACCTTCACCCGCTCTCCGGTGCGGCCATCCACCACCACAACCCCCTTGGCGCGCTCCCCACTGGGATCCATCCACAGATGGCTCACGACAGCCTGGGGACACACCTGTGCCCGGCCTGTGGCTAGTGCGCGGGCCAAGGTGGATCCCTGGGCACTGGAGGGTGGCCAGGAGCGTGGCTCACCTGGAGCGGAAGACCCCTTCCCGAATCCCCGGGAGGGGATCAAAGGGAGGCCCAACTCCCGGCCCACCGCCTGTTGCATGTGGCGCTCCCCCGGGGTGAGGGGCAACGGAGGAAGGGTGTGACCATCAGGCAACTGGGGCAATCCATCCCGTTGGCCATGGACACCAAGCAGACCTTCCAATCGGGTGTAGTAGGGATCCAGATCGTCATGGCTGATCGGCCAACAGGGACTCCGACCATCCCACTGACCCGCCTTGAATTCGTAATCCGAGAGCCGGAGCGTGATGCCTCCCCAGGTCAGGCTCTTTCCTCCCACCTGTCGGCCCCGGGTCCAGAGAAACGGAGCATCCTCCGGTGCGCGATAGGGATGAAGGCGTTCGTCGACGTAGAGCTCGGGGTTGTGCTTCCAGAAGCCGGGGTGGTTGGCCTGGATAGGGTTCCGCCCACTGGAGAGGAAGGCCAAGCGCCGCAGGCTGTTGATGGGTTCACGGCCCAGGGCGCGATCGGGCTGCAGATCCGGGCCCGCATCGAGCACCAGCACCCTCAATCCCGCTTCCGCCAGCACCATGGCGGCCACACCCCCACAGGCCCCGGCCCCCACCACAACCACATCCACTGGATTGCCAGAGGCCAAGAACCCAGTCTGTGAAGCCATCAATCCAGCACCCGAGCGGGGCCGGATCTTGCCAGATCCGACAATCTCAACTTACGATCCAAGGAAAAGTATGACAATGAAGGTAAGCGATTGACATGATACGTTTGTGGTTTGACGACTTCTGGGCTGATTTCGATCCAAAAAATAACTTTTTCACCCACACCCTCGACCACTGCGGAATCCGCTACAAGCTGACCAAGTTCTGGCCCGACGTTCTCATCTATTCCGTTTTCGGGGACCGCCACAAAAAATACACCTGTCGAAAAATCTTTTATACGGGCGAAAATGTCAAGCCTGATTTCAGTGCGTGCGACTACGCCATCAGCTTCGATCCAACCAACGATTCCCGCAATCTTCGACTTCCTGTTTATATCTACCATGCCTGGTATCAATCCCGAGGCTTGGGCCTTCCCGAAGGCACCGAATCCATGTTGGACATCCTGCTGAACCGGATCAAGCAGTCCTCTTTCCCTGAACCGAGGGAACGCTTTTGCAGTTTTATTTTTGGCAATGGCAAACCGCAAAAAAGAAACGAGTTCTTTCACGCCTTAAGCCAATACAAGAAAGTAGATTCCGCTGGCAGATGGATGAATAACACGGGTTACAAAGTGGACAATAAAATCAAATTTCTCCATCAATACAAATTCAATATCGCCTTTGAGAATGAAAGCGCCCTCGGCTACACCACAGAAAAAATCCTTGATCCCCTACTGGCGGGCGCCATCCCCATTTATTGGGGAAATCCTGATGTGACATTGGATTTCTCCCGCCATTGTTTTATCAATGCCATGGACTTCCCTTCCACAGAAGACCTCATTGAAACCATCATCACCATCGACAACGATGATGATCTCTTTCGCAGCTACCAACACGCGGCCTGTTTCACCAACAACGAACCCACCCCGTTTTGGGACATGCAAAGGCTGTACCGCTTCTACCAGCAGGCCCTTGCGGTCTGATCGACCCTCGAGGGGAGAGAGGCAACCTGTATTGACATTAAAAAACTCACCTTGGTCTGGTGAGTTATTGTTTTGACTGGAAAGAAACTCAGCCAGAAAAAAAAGTTGGTGGCGGGGGCGAGATTTGAACTCGCGACCTTCGGGTTATGAGCCCGACGAGCTACCAGACTGCTCTACCCCGCGTTGTGTGTTCATTGTACCA
>JBIIHR010000105.1:0-5045 GCA_044235655.1 Cyanobium sp.
CGTGGCATCGGGATCAGCCTCGGGCTCCGCCGGACACCGTGATGAGGGATCCGGCTTGGGTGTTGCCACTGGAACCGGTGATCTTGCTCACGGGTTCGGGAAGGGCCTCATTGCGCTTGGCCTGGAAGGTGGGCATGGCAGAACCGGAACCGGGCCGGGTGGGGTTGCGCCGTCGGGCGGAGGGACCCTCCGTCCCAGTGACGTGCTTGCCCCGGTTCCAGTCATCGCCAGTGATGGTGAGCCCACCGGACAGACCCTCACCGGTGATGCGGGATTTTGCACGCTCGCCAGCTGCAGGCTCCGCTCCGGCAGCATTCACCGCTGGGGCCACGGTGTTCAGGGGGCCCCGTGCCTGGTCCCTGCTCCGTCGATCAAAGCGAAACTGCTCCGTCCCCGTGACCTTGCCAGCCGCCATATCGAAGGGCCCCGTGATGCGGCCGCCGTGTTCATAGGTGCTCCCCGTGACCGCGCCGGTGGTTTCCCTTTCGATCTGGGCGACGCGCGAGGGGGATTGCACGCTGAACTCCTGCCAGGGAGCGCTGTTGAGGGGCTGGGGAAAATCCACCGGAACTGGCGAGGCTGTTCCGCAGGCGGCCGCCATCTGATCCCGTCCCACATAGGGGGTTCCGCTGATGTCTTCGCAGGCTCCTCGCCCAGCTCCGGTCATCACCCCACCGATGCCGGGTTGGATTCCGCTCATCACCGTTCCCATGCGCACAGGTGTCCGCTGACGGATGCTCTGTACGTCGCTTGTGCTGCACCAGTTTCCCGCATCCTCCATCCCGGCATAGGGGGTACCGGTCACGATCTTGCAGGTGCCTGGCTCATCTCCAGTGACCTTCTCGGATCGGCCCGTGCGGGTGCCACTGACCACCTGGGATCGGGGGGTGACGCTGAATCCCACCTTGGCGGCCTCCGGCGCGGGGCGCACACCACAGAAACTCTCGTATTGCTCGGAACCGATGTATTCATCTCCAGTGACGCTGCGGCAGGAACCGGGTTCATCGCCTGTCACTCGCCCACTGCGCCCCACGGTGGTGCCGGTGATTCCCGTGCCTCGGAGGGTTTGGAACGCCCCCACTTTCTGGGGGGCCCGACCACCCACTTCTTGTTTTTCCGTCACATATTGATCGCCTGTGAGTTGGCGCCCGGACCCTGGCTCATCGCCGGTGACTTTTTCAGAGCGGCCCACCATCACCCCGGAGACGGGGAGTCCCGCCACGGTGATGCTGCGGCCAACCTTGCGTGGGGTGGAGGGATTCACTCCGCAGTAGGCCTGGCTCTGATTGGCGGAGAGGTACTCCGTTCCTGTGACGTTCTTGCAGGTGCCTGGTTCATCCCCGGTCACCTTGTCGGAGCGGCCCACCTGATTGCCGGTGACCCGGTTGCCATGGCTGGTGGCGGTGACAGCCACCTTGGCTGGCTGGGTTCCCAAGGGGCCTGTTTGGCAGAAGGTGTTGAACACCTCCGATCCGAGATATTCCGTGCCAGTGACCACACGGCAGGTGCCTGCCTCGTTCCCAGTGGTCGTGATCGAGCGGTTGGCCTGGGTGCCGGTGACGATCTGGCCCCGGCTGGTCTCGGTGAGGCCCACTTTCCAATGGGCATCCGCGGCCACAGCATCGGCAATGGCGGACTGTTTGGCGCCGTTGCGATTAGGGCCGGTGGGGCGGGAGCCGCCGTTGCGGGGGCTCCCTGCTGATCCCACCTTGCATTTCAGTTCGCGCACCTTCTGGGCCAGTTCGCGACTGGTGAGATCCGGGTTCACCTGGCGGGCGACGGACGCCGCCGTGCTGCTGGTGGAGGTGTTCGCCGACTTGCCTCGTTTCGACTGGGCTTCCCTCCGGGCGAGCACTAGGGCGCGGCTGGGGTTGTAGGACCCAGCCCGCTTGCCATTGGTCCGGCGTTCCGCGTTGGTGCGATTGGTTGTTCCCCCCCCCAGGTTGCTGCGTGTCCCGAGGGAAAGGCTTGAGGTATCGGTTTTGGATTGCCGGGAATCGTTGCCCTCCTGGCACTTGCAGGGAGCCTTGGAGCTCGCCGCTGATGCCGAAGGGGAGGGGGCGACGCGAGCGAGATCGGTTCGGGTTCGGTCTTTCGATGTGCTTGCCCGTTTTCCTCGCTTGGAAAGGGCTTCTCGGCGCGCCAACACCAGATCGCGGCTGGGATTGCTGACAGCACTGGAGGGTCTGCGGCTCACGGCCGGTGTGCTCTCACTGAAGCGCACGCTCCGTTGTGGCGGGGCAGTGGCAGGGATGGAGGTGGGGGCTGATGCGGATGGGGTTGCCACCGCCACCTCGGTGCGGGCAGGGCGTGCATCGGCAGCCGAGCGCACCCTGATGGGTGCGGAGCTGAATCGGCCTTCAGCCTTCTTGCCACCATTGGTGAGGGCTCTGCGACGCTCAAGCGCGGCTTCACGACTGGATGTACTCGCCATAACCACTCGGGAGGTAGAAAACCTAGAAGAACAAAACAACCGCTCAGCCGACCAGGCCAGCCGACAACTCTGAAGAAAGACGGTGAGAGATCAGGGGGGAGAAGCCACCGGCCCATCGCATCGATGAATCGGTGGCCGCTTCCCTTTGCTGATGCTGAAAGCGGAAGCTTCAGCGACCCTCAAACACCACAAAGCAGGCTCCCTGGCTTTGGGTGTAAGCGTCATATCCGACCAGGCGAACATGATGATCGGGATAAGCCCGGTGGCAGGCCTCCAGTTCATTCACGATGACGCCCAGATCTTTCTCACCGAAGAAAGGAAGCTTCCAGTAAGACCAGTAGGTGGCCATGGAGCGACTTGGGTGGACGTGCTCTACAAGCGGACTCCAACCCTGGGCAATGATGTAGGCAATTTGGTCGTAGATTTCGTCCTGAGAGAACGGTGGCAGGAAGCCAAACGTTTCCAGTGTGGCGACTGTTTGATAGTCACCCACTGCACTTTTGAAAGGCATGGGGATAGGGGCGAAGATCGATTGAAATCGGCATCAGCCGAGGTGACATCTGTCCTTGACTCCTGCAGAAACCCTGGAATCCAGGGTCCCTGCCGAGTCGAGGATCCCTACACGTCGAGCTTGTCGACGGTGTCGAATTCGAACTTGATTTCCTTCCAGGTGTCGAGCGCGATGGCCAGCTCGGGGCTGTGCTTGGCCGCTTCCGTCAGGATGTCACGTCCTTCCTTCTCGATTTCGCGACCGGCATTGCGGGCCTTCACGCAGGCTTCGAGGGCCACGCGGTTGGCGGCGGCACCGGCAGCGGATCCCCAGGGGTGACCATGGGTACCCCCACCGAACTGGAGCACGGAATCATCGCCAAAGATGGCTACCAGGGCCGGCATGTGCCAGACGTGGATACCGCCTGAGGCCACGGCGAACACGCCGCCCATGGAACCCCAGTCTTGGTCGAAGAAGTTGCCCCTGCTGCGATCTTCAGGAACGAAGGATTCGCGGAGCTGGTCGATGTAGCCAAGGGTCGACTGGCGGTCGCCCTCCAGCTTGCCCACCACGGTGCCGGTGTGGAGCTGGTCGCCACCGGAAAGCCGGAGGCACTTTGCCAGAACCCGGAAGTGGATGCCATGTTTGGGATGGCGATCGATCACCGCGTGCATGGCGCGGTGGATGTGGAGCAGCATGCCGTTTTTTCTGCACCACTTCGCCAGACCGGTGTTGGCCGTGAAGCCACCAGTGATGTAGTCGTGCATGATGATCGGTTGCCCGAGTTCCTTGGCGAACTCAGCCCGCTCGTACATCTCCTCGGGAGTGGCAGCGGTGCAATTGAGGTAATGGCCTTTTTTCTCGCCAGTTTCCTCCTGGGCGGAGCGAACGGCTTCGGCCACGAACTCAAAGCGGTTCTGCCAACGCTGGAACGGCTGAGAGTTGATGTTCTCGTCGTCCTTGGTGAAGTCGAGACCACCGCGAAGGCATTCGTACACCACCCGGCCGTAGTTTTTGCCGGACAGGCCGAGCTTCGGCTTGATCGTGCAACCCAGTAGAGGGCGGCCGTACTTGTTCATCCGGTCGCGCTCGACGACGATGCCGTTCGGTGGACCCTGACAGGTTTTGATGAAGGCCATCGGGAAGCGGATGTCCTCAAGACGCAGATTGCGCAGCGCCTTGAAGCCAAACACGTTGCCCACCAAGGAGGTGAGAACGTTGGTGATCGATCCTTCTTCGAAAAGGTCGAGGGGGTAGGCGATGAAGGCGTAGAAAGCGTCCTTGTCGCCAGGGACGTCTTCGATGCGGTAGCAGCGGCCCTTGTAGAAGTCGAGGTCGGTGAGTAGTTCCGACCAGACGGTGGACCAGGTTCCGGTCGAGGATTCGGCTGCCACAGCTGCGGCAACTTCCTCTTTGGGGACACCTTCCTGGCCAGTGCACTTGAAGCAAGCCAGCAGGTCGGTGTCGAGGGGGACGTAATCAGGAGTCCAGTACGTGTCGCGGTACTCCTTGACCCCAGCGTCGTACTTTTTGCTCATGGAGGTTCTCCGGTTGGGTCAGTGGAAAGAAGGTTGAGGATCAGCGCCTAGGGCGTTGATGCTCAGTCCTTGGATCCCAGACCGAAGGTGCTGTTGAGGGCCGGCTCCACTTCACGGTGGGGGCGGGCAATGATGTGCGCGGCGACAAGGCCGTCGCCAACCCGTTCACAAGCATCAGCACCAGCGCGCACAGCGGCGTTCACGGCGCCGGTTTCGCCGCGCACCAACACCGTGACGTAGCCGCCGCCGACGAATTCACGACCGATGAGGCGCACTTCGGCGGCTTTGGTCATGGCGTCTGCCGCTTCAATGGCAGGCACCAGGCCCCGGGTCTCAATCATGCCGAGGGCGATGCCCATGGTTTCGTTTGCCATTACCTGCTCCTGGAGGAGGGGGTGGAATGTTCGAGAGCAACCCTGCTCCTGCGGCCGACCTTCCGTCAAGCCATTTGGCCTCTAATCGCCATCACCGTTTCCAGCCGCAGCAATAAGGGCCGCTTATCCTGGGGACACAAATCTTTAGAAACCCTTGAGGAGCCTTGCCCGCTGGCGAGCTGTTGCCGGGCTCAAAAGATCTCTGCATC
>JBIIHR010000106.1:0-5033 GCA_044235655.1 Cyanobium sp.
CCCTGGATGTGGCCACGGAGAAGCGGCTCTATGAGTTGCTTGTGGCCCGGGATCTGGCCTTTGTGAGTGTGGGCCATCGCCCCACCCTCACGGCCTATCACAACACCGTCCTGGAACTGGATGGTACCGGCGCCTGGCGGCTGTTGCCCGCTGAGGGCTATAGCTTTTCCGTGAGCTCTTGAACCTGCTTTCCCCGCCTTGTCCTCCCCAAAGTCCTCCGAATCTCCAGCGGTGCCCTCCGGGGCCCAGGCTCCTCTCACCAGTGCCACCACCGGCGATCCACCGGCCTTTGGCTGGAGCGCCTATGCGGAGCGGGTGAATGGACGCTTCGCCATGGTGGGCTTTGCCGCTGTGGTGCTTATCGAGCTCCTCAGCCACGACACCTTTCTGCATTGGGCGGGCCTGGTGCCGTGATCAGGCATTCAGGGCACCTGAATCAGGTCGACCTGCACCCGCCCATCGCGGCTGACCTCCACGGCCATCTCCCGACCATCAGCCCGAAGGGCGGCCCGCCTGGGGACCCCGGCGGGAGCCATGGGGATGATCTCCGTGCTCAGTAACCCCCGGCGATAGAGCACCAGTTCCGTTCGACCGGCCACCTGGCGCACCACCGCCAGCCGCTCCCCTGCCCCATCCACGCCCACACTCAGGGGCAAGGCATCCGGCCGGTTCAGCCCGGGAAGGGGCACCGGTCGCTGGCGCTCCACATCCACCAGCTCCACCTGGTCCCGGCCGTTTCTGTTGGCAATGACCGCCAGCCATCGCCCCGAGAGGCTGGGTTCCCGGTGGCTTCCCTGCTGAACCAACTGGCCGTTCAGGGCGCCCATCGGCAGGGGCATGGGCCCCATGCAGCCGGAAAGAAGGACGGCCAACCCTCCCCCTAGTCCTAAACCCATGGCTCGATGATCCGTTCTCTTCATCGGTTCTCCATCGGGGTAGCAGGGCCCCGGATGGCCTGGGCTGGCGGCAGATCCGGTTCCAGCACGCTGGAGAGTTCAAAGAGCTGCACCTGGGGACGGCCCTGGACCACAGTGGAGACGGCTAGCCGGCGGCCATCCGGCGCCAGGCTCAGGCGTTCAGGCTCCAACCCGACTGGCAGTTGGAGCCGATGGAGCCGACCGCTGGCCCGATCCTCCACCACGACCTGCCTCCTTGGGCCCTGCTGCACCACCAGGGCCACATAGCGGCCGTTCCAGCTCAGAGAAGGGGAGCGGTGGGGCGTCAGACCCCGCAGGTTGGGCAGGGGCACCCTGCGGCCGGAGGGTTGCTCCTGAAGCAGCAGGGTGGGGCTTCCATCCCGGAGCAGGAGGGTGGCCAGCCATTGCCCATCGCCGCTGAGGGCCGGTTCCTGCCGGTCCGTGTCCTGGCCGAACACGCCGGTGGGCCCTGCGGAGCGACGGGCCTGCCAGGGAACGCTCGAGCAGGCCTGGGTGGCCCAACACAGGCCGATCAGAACGGGAAGGAGCCTCAGATGTCGGGCTGAAGCCTGGGGAGTGGATCGATGGGGCAGGTGGTCAGTCGTCGAAGCGGGACGAATTGTCACGGGGGGAGGGGGATCCCTCAGCGGGTCGGTTGCTCGCCATCCCCGGTCCTTTGGCAGGTCCACTGGCCGGGGGGCGGGTGGAGGGGTTGATCGGGCTGAATTCCGCATCACTCAGCCCATCCGCCGCGGCACGATCGCCCCTGGCGCTCCGGCCCATGGGGCTTCCCTGGGGCATCCCCGAAGGACCGAGGCCGCCTCCGGCGGGCCGCTGCTCCATCTCGGCGGGGGAACCGGGGCGCCTGCTGCCTGGCATGGGCCGACTGCCCCGACGGCTGGTTCCCAAGTCCTCCTTGTCCTTCCGCCTGGCACCAAAGTCGGCCGCGGCTGAGCGGCCACCGCTGGCGCGATAGGCACTGGGGTTGGGCTGGGAGCGATCCTGCGGGCCGGAATCTTCCGGTTCCCAATCTTCGCGGTAGCCCATGCGGCTGGCTGCCCGCTCGGGAATGGCCGCCCGGCTGGAGCGTCGGGGGCGGTAGAAATCGTCCTCTTCTTCCTCTCTGGATCGGATGCGTCTGCGCAGGGGTTCAGGTTCGCTGAAGCGGTCCGGGCCGTCCCATGCCGCTGGACCCATGCCCCCGCGGGGCCGGAAGGGAGCCGGTTCCTCATCTTCGAAAAAGGTGGAGCGTCGGGCTTGCTCGGTGGTGATCCCCCGGAGCCGCACGCTTTCGTAGGCGAAGAACACCGTGGTTCCGGCCAACAGAAATTGGCCGAACTGGAGGATCGGATCGAGCCGCCAACCCTGAAAAAACAGGATGCCTCCGCACAACAGGCCGATGGCGGCAAAAAACACGTCGTAATCACGGGCCAGCGCTGGCTTAAAGCTCCTCATGAAATAGAGGAAGGCACCGCCCACGGCCAGGACGATGCCAACGATGCTGGCCCAGTTCAGGCTGGCATTAACCAAGGGGGACTCTCTTGCTGATCAACCCACTCTAAGGAATCTCACAACAGAGTCTTGGTTGATCGGCAGCTGCCTGGGCAAGGAGTGGAACTCAGAGGCGGCGGTCGACCCGGTCGTTCTGGCTGATGAAGACCAGAGCCAGGGCAATCGGGACGACCACGATCACCGCACCCCAGAACAGGCTGCTCAGGAAATTGGCCAGGGAGGGGGTCATGGGCGAAGCAATTTGCTGGGTGGATCTTAGGCAGGAGGCTGGAGTCTCTAGGCTTTTTCCCACGTGCTTTGAGCTTTTGTGATGGCGTCTCCAGGCCTGCTTTCAGGGGCCCATCTGGCCCTGGCCCTCGGCTTGGCGGCCTGGACCCTGCTCTTCCTTGCCCGCCTGGTGCTCACCTGGTACCCCCAGCTGGATCCCAACCAGGGCAAGCTTCGCTGGCTGGGGGCGCTCACTGAGCCCTTGTTGGCCCCAACCCGTGCCTTGATCCAGCCCATCGGCGGAGTGGATGTGAGCCCCGTGATCTGGGTGGGCCTGGTGAGCCTGGCCCGGGAACTGCTGGTGGGCCAGCAGGGCCTCCTGACCCAGGTGCTTCGCCAGGCCCAACTGGCCGCCCTCAGCTGAGGGGCAGCATCTTTTCTTCCACAAATTTGGTGTACACCTGGCCGTTCAGGAATTCGGGACGCTCCAGCAAGGCCAGGTGGAATTCGATGGTGGTGGGAATGCCGGTCACGGCCCATTCCGACAGGGCGCGACGCAGTCGTCGCAAGGCCAGCTCCCGGGTGGGGGCCCAGACGATCAACTTGCCGATGAGGGAGTCGTAAAAGGGGGGAATGTCGTACCCGGTGTACACATGACTGTCCACACGCACGCCCGGGCCTCCGGGCGGCAGCCAGCCTGTGATCTTCCCCGGGGATGGCCGGAAATTCTGGCGTGGATCCTCGGCGTTGATCCGGCACTCAATGGCATGGCCCTGCAGGCGCACCTCCTCCTGGGCCACGCTGATGGGTTCTCCACCGGCGATCCGCAGCTGTTCGGCGATCAGGTCGAGTCCTGTGACCATCTCCGTGACCGGATGCTCCACTTGGATGCGGGTGTTCATCTCCATGAAATAGAAGCCGCCGGAGCGATCGAGCAGGAATTCCACCGTTCCTGCTCCCTCGTAGCCGATGGTGCGAGCCGCCGCCGTCGCCGCAGCCCCCATGCGCTCCCGCACCAGCGGGTCTAGTCCCGGACTGGGGGCCTCCTCCAGGAGCTTTTGATGGCGCCGCTGGATGGAGCAGTCCCGCTCCCCAAGATGCACCACGTTGCCGAAGCGATCGGCGAGCACCTGCACCTCCACATGGCGGGGGCGGTCGATGAATTTCTCCATGTAGAGCCCAGGGTTGCCAAAGGCCGCTTCTGCCTCCCCCTGGGCTGCCTTGAAGAGCCCCTCCAACTGGTCGGCTGAGGGCACCAGGCGCATGCCCCGGCCTCCCCCACCGGCCGTGGCCTTGATCATCACCGGGAACCCCATGCGCTGCGCCTGGTCCATGGCGTCCTCCACCGACTCCAGCAACCCTTCACTGCCGGGGATGGTGGGCACACCCACCTCTTGCATGGTGCGTTTGGCCGTGGCCTTATCCCCCATGGCCAGGATCGCCTCCGGGGAGGGACCCACAAAGGTCAGGCCATGATCGCGGCAGATCTCCGCAAAGGCGGCACTCTCCGCCAGAAACCCATAGCCCGGATGGATGGCATCCGCCCCTCTGGAGGTGGCAGCCGCCAGGATGTTGGGAATGTTGAGATAGCTGCGGCTGCTGGGCGCGTCGCCGACGCAGACCGCCTCATCCGCCAGCTGCACATGGAGCGCATTCCGATCCACCGTGCTGTGGACGGCCACGGTGGCAATCCCGAGCTCCCGGCAGCTGCGCAGGATGCGCAGGGCGATTTCCCCTCGGTTGGCGATCAGCAGCTTGCCGATGGGCATCCGCGCCTGGGCAATGGGATCGAAGATATGGACTGTATCAGCGCACACTGGGGTCCTTGGTGCATCCCAGCGCCGGGCTATGGGTATATTGCTGTGGTGCTTTCAGCTCTTGTTGGAAGTCCCACCCGGACGTGCAGGCTTTCCTGCCGGCCATCTTCTGCGGATGTGGTGGAATTGGTAGACACGCACGTTTGAGGGGCGTGTGGCTTCGGCCTTGCGAGTTCAAGTCTCGCCATCCGCACTATCTCTTTTCCCTTCTTCACGTCGCTTGATCCCCCCTCCACTGGATGGGTCACCCACGGTGTCCACCGCGGATCCAGCCAGGCCCCGAGCCCGAGGATCGGAAACGGCGGTCGTGCTTGTGAGCAATGGTCCCGGGGAACTGAGCACCTGGGTGCGTCCCTTGGCGGAACGCTTGCACGCCCTGCAGCCCCTACGGCCGCTGAGCAAGGAATCCCCCTGCAGCCTCCACCTCGTGCTGGTGCCCTGCCCCAATGCCACCGGGCAGGAACACGAGGTGGCTCGCTCCTGGGGCCTGTTCGAGCGGGTGGTACCGGCACGACGGTTCTGGTGGCTGTTGCTTCGTCCCCGTCGCCATGGCTTCTGGCCTCGCCAGGGGGTGGTGGTG
>JBIIHR010000107.1:0-5024 GCA_044235655.1 Cyanobium sp.
CCCTACGGTCCCTTGCTCGGTCCCTTCGCCCAGGCGCTCTACACCTGCTCCGGGGCAGACAGCATCGGCCTGGCCATGCCGGGCCTGGCCTTGCTGGGTCCGGGTTCCCCCGTGCTCGTGGGTGGAGCCCTTGGCTGGGTGGTGGGGTCGGGGGGTGGGCACCAGCCCCAGCCCAGGAGGCTCGTCAGTGGCCATGCCCGCACCCCAGGGGCCGTTGCAGCGGTGTGTGCGCCCCTGCACGACCTCCAGGCTCGCTGGGTGCGGGCAGGCTCGCTGGAGGGTCAGGGCGATGTGCTGATGGTGGCCCTTGCGGCCCCCGTCCCCTTGATCGATGCTCCCACCGCTGCCGGGGCCGCCACCAGTAACCGGGTCCTTGAGGCGCCGGTGCTGGATGTGGCCATCCCCCGGCGCCTGAAGCCCTCCTTTGGAGGGGTGAGTTACGGCGCTCTCCGGAGCGGCTGGATTGAGCTGGAGGGACGCCGGCTGCCGGCCCTGCCTGCCCATAGTCCAAGGCTGGCATCGGAGATCGGAGCCGAACTCGTGCGCCAACTCATGGAAGGACGCTTTCCCCTGAGGCTGCCCCTTTGTGGCCTGGGGGGGCGCCTTGGCCTCCGGCCCCTGAACGCCTGATGGCGGATGGGCTGCCTGGATTGGAAGAGGCTGCCTAAGCTACGGCCAGCTCACCGCTGCGCTTGATGTCCGAAACCCCTCCTTCCCCCGGGCACGATTCCTCCCTGCAGGAGGAAGCCGGTGCGCCAGAGAGTGGAGTTCCCGATGCTGTGATCAGCACCGGGGAGCGTGAAGGCACCGAGGCTTTGGAAGCTGTCTTGGCGGCAGCTCTGGATGAGGACGATCTGCCCGATCCCCACCCCCCTGCCCCTACCCCCACCCTGGAAGCGGCCACTGCCCGCCCCACCGTGGGGTCCTACGAAACACCAGGCCCCGCAGCTCCTGCCGTCCCTTCCTATGGGATCCCCGCCCCTGCAGCGGCTGGGGAACCCACCGTGGCCACGACCCTGGAGGTGCCTCCGCTGTCCTCTGGCCTGGCCAGTGAGGCCAGCGCTGAGGGTGGGGAATTTGATCTCCTGATCGGAAAGGTGAAGGACTGGTTTGATGAGGCGGATCTGGGGGGGCAGTGGGATCGCCTGAATGGACCTTTGCGGGGCCTTGGCCTCCTTCTGGGGGGCTTGCTGGTGATCAAGCTTTACCTGGCCCTCCTCGACACCCTGGATGATGTGCCCCTCCTGCCGCGCTTGCTTCAGCTGGGTGGATTGATCTGGTTGCTCAACTTTTCCGTCACCCGTCTTACCCGCAGCACGGACAGAAAGGAAATTCTTGAGGATTGGAAGCGGCGCTGGGATGCCTTCCGCGGCTCCTGAGGGTATGGGGGGGCCGTTCACCCGCTTGATAGCTTGGCTCGAATCCCTCTGGCTCCCTTGACCCTCTCGCTCGGCCGTTTCCGCACCGTCCGTCGCGCTTACGGCATTGATGAAATCGCTCTGGTGCCTGGTGGCCGCACGGTGGATCCGGATGTGACCGACAGCCGCTGGACCCTGGCCGGCATTGAACGGGAGATCCCGATCATCGCCAGTGCCATGGATGGGGTGGTGGATGTGGGCATGGCCGTGGAGCTCTCCCGTCTTGGAGCCCTGGGGGTGCTCAACCTGGAGGGTGTGCAGTGCCGCTATGAAGATCCGAACCCGGTGCTCGATCGGATTGCAGCGGTGGGGAAAGACGGTTTTGTCTCCCTGATGCAGGAGCTCTACAGCCAGCCTGTGCAGGAGGAGCTGGTCCGCCGGCGCATTGCCGAGATCAAGGAGCGAGGCGGGATCGCTGCGGTGAGCGCCACCCCTGTGGCTGCCCTGCGATTCGGCCAGGTGGTGGCAGAAGCCGGAGCAGACCTTCTGTTTGTCCAGGCCACTGTGGTGTCCACAGAGCATGTGGGGCCTGAAGGGCGGCAGAGCCTGGATCTGCAAGCCCTCTGCCGGGATCTGGGTGTGCCGGTGGTGGTGGGCAATTGCGTCACCTACGAGGTGGCGCTCGAGCTGATGCGGGCGGGTGCGGCAGGCGTGATGGTGGGGATCGGGCCAGGGGCGGCCTGCACCTCCAGGGGTGTGCTGGGAATCGGCATCCCCCAGGCCACGGCCGTGGCCGACTGTGCGGCGGCCCGCGATCACTACCTGCAGGAGAGTGGTCGCCTTGTGCCGGTGATTGCCGATGGCGGCATCGTCACCGGCGGAGATATCTGCAAATGTCTGGCCTGCGGGGCCGATGCCGTGATGATCGGATCTCCTATCGCCAGGGCTGCCGAGGCTCCTGGCAGGGGCTTCCATTGGGGGATGGCCACCCCTAGTCCCGTCCTGCCGCGTGGCACACGCATCCAGGTCGGCACCACCGGGAGCCTGGAGAAAATCCTCAGGGGCCCCGCCAGCCTGGACGATGGCACCCAGAACCTGCTGGGTTGCATCCGCACCTCCATGGGCACCCTGGGCGCTCGCACGTTGAGGGACATGCAACAGGTGGAGGTGGTGGTGGCCCCATCCCTGCTCACCGAGGGGAAGGTGTACCAGAAGGCCCAACAACTGGGGATGGGCAAGTAGCAGCTACCCTGTGGATGTGGGGGCTACGGCTCGCACACTCCTCACACCGTTCGGCCCGGCGCGTCCGGGCCTTTTGTCTTCCTCCACTGTCGCCAGCCATCCTTAGCCCCACCGGTCGGACGGCCTGTGCAACGGCCTGCAACGCTTGCCTTGGGTTGTGGGAGCCCCCGAAGCACCGTTGCTAGATTCCCGATAATTCCTGCTCTTTCCCAGATGTCCAGTGCTCCGGCTGTCACCGATGCCTCGTTTGAGCAGGATGTGCTCAAGAGTGCGGAGCCTGTGCTGGTGGATTTCTGGGCCCCCTGGTGTGGTCCTTGCCGGATGGTGGCACCCATCGTGGATGAAATCGCCAAGGAATATGAGGGCAAGATCAAGGTGTTCAAGCTGAACACGGATGAAAACCCCAACGTGGCCAGCCAGTACGGCATCCGCAGCATCCCCACCCTGATGCTCTTCAAGGGCGGCCAGAAGGTGGAAACCGTTGTGGGAGCGGTGCCGAAAACCACCCTCAGCGGCACGATTGCCAAATACCTCTGATCCCAGCCCTCCCTCGCTCCCCTTCTTCTGTCCACCACGGTCTGCTCGATCGAATCCAACCCGAAGGGCCGTGGGCCTTTGGAAGCGCTTGCCCAGGAATTGGAGGGGCACCCCCAGCGACGCCGCATTGAGCAAGCGGTGCTCTCCTTGCTGGAGGTCGCCCGGGCGGAGAAGGAAGAAGAAGAGGTGTGGCGCCTGATCACTGGCTCCCTGGCGGATATCAGTGAGGCCCTGCAGGTGTTTCGCCCCAGTCGGGGGGTTCGCAAGATCAGCGTGTTCGGCTCGGCGCGCATCCAGCCCCACGATCCCTCCTACGGGTTGGCGGAGGAGCTGGCCCGGCTGGCCGTGGGGGCGGGTTTCGACGTGATGACCGGTGCCGGCGGTGGCGTGATGGAAGCCGCGAACAGCGGCGCGGGCACGCCCCACAGCATCGGCCTCAATGTGGATCTGCCCTATGAACAGCATCCCAACCCTTATGTGAGCGACCGTTCGGGCCGTCTGCTCTATTTCCGCTATTTCTTCACCCGCAAGTTGTTTTTCCTTCGGGAAAGTGATGCTCTGGTGGTGCTCCCGGGAGGCTTTGGCACCTTGGATGAGCTGTTTGAATCGCTCACCCTGATTCAAACGGGTCGCACGTCGCCGATTCCCCTGGTGGTGCTGGCGCCGGAGGGGGACGACTTCTGGCAGATGTGGCAGGCCAATATCACCAATGTCCTGGCCAGCCGGGGGCTGATCCTTCCTGAGGATCGCTCCCTGGTAGTGGAGGCCTGCAGCGCGGCGGATGCGGTGGCGCGCATCTGCCATTTTTATCGGATTTATCACAGTGCTCGCCTCCAGCAGGATCGGGTGGAACTGCTGCTGAACGCGCCCATTCCTCCTGAAGAGCTCCCAGGGCTCAACCAGCATTTCGGTGATCTGCTGGAGGATGGTGCCATCGCTGCCGGGGAGAGCGTGGATGACAACGGCATCCTTAGACCCTCACTGCGGCTGCACTTTGACAAGCGGCGGGTGGGGCGTCTGTATCAATTTCTCGACCATCTCAATGGCCTCGACCTGTCCACCGCACCAGCGTTGAACCATCCTGGCGAGCGGATCTGTTCCCCCGCGTGAGGAGCTCGATGACACGGTTGGGCCTGGTGGATTACGGCATGGGCAACCTCCATTCCGTTCAGCGTGCCTTTGAACGCTTGGGGGCCGAGGTGGTGCCCGTTCAGGGTGCGTCCGCCATGGAGGGGTGCACGGCCCTGGTGCTCCCTGGCGTTGGAGCCTTCGATCCGGCGATGGAGCGGCTGGCGGCGGCAGCTTTGGTGGAACCCCTGCGGCGCTCCTGCGCGTCGGGCCGCCCTCTGTTGGGCATTTGTCTGGGCTTGCAGTTGTTGTTTGAAGGCAGTTCGGAGGGGAAGGCCGAGGGGTTGGGCCTGTTGGCTGGGCGAGTGGAGGCCCTGCCCCGTTGGCCGGGCCATCCCATCCCCCACATGGGGTGGGCACCGCTGGTGCCCTGTCGTCCATCTCCCCTCCTCCCTCCTCAGACCCCTGAAAGTTGGATGTATTTCGTCCACTCCTTCGCAGCGGTGCCCAAGGATCCAGCCTGCGTGACAGCACAGGTGGCCTGGGGGCAGGGGCTGGCGACGGCTGCGGTCTGGCAGGGGGAGATCGGGGCCTGTCAGTTTCACCCGGAGAAATCCAGTGGTGCGGGCGAAGCCCTGTTGCGCCGCTGGCTGCTCTGGTTGGCCGCGAGGAGGTGAACGATGGTGTTGCGATTGAGCGGTGGTCGACGGCTGCGAAGCCCCAAGGGGGAAGTGGCGCGGCCGACCACGGGGCGCGTGCGTTCAGCGGTGATGAACATGCTGGCTCCAGAGCTCAGAGGTTGCCGCTGGCTGGACCTCT
>JBIIHR010000108.1:0-5011 GCA_044235655.1 Cyanobium sp.
TTGGCGGCCAGGTGGTGCGGGCACGGGAATTGATGCACGGCAAAACCTCCGCCGTGCACCACAGCGGGGTGGGGGTGTTTGAGGGCCTGCCGGAGCCCCTCACCGCCACCCGCTACCACAGCCTGATTGTCGATCGGCCCTCCCTTCCGGAGGCTCTGGAGGTGACCGCCTGGCTGGAGGACGGCACCATCATGGGCCTCCGCCATCGTCAGTGGCCCCATCTTCAGGGGGTTCAGTTTCACCCGGAAAGCGTGCTCACCGAGAGCGGCCATGCCCTGCTGGCCAATTTTCTGCGCCAGGCGGAGCGCTTCCCTCGCCACGAACACTGCTAGTTTCGCGCCCAGCCGTCCCGCGGCCCCTTTCCTGACGCCCTTTCCTCCCGTGCCTGTGCGCTCCAGCCTGGTCACCAACCCTCTGATCGCCCTGGCTTTGCTGAGCCTGTCCTCTGGTCTCCCTACGGCCCAGGCTTCCGGAGGGGGCGTGAAGATCACCAGCTATGGCCACAGTGCCCTGCTGATCGAGGGGGGTGGGGCCCGGGTGCTGCTGAACCCTTTTCGCGCCGTGGGCTGTGCCGCCGGATTGGCGGAGCCCCGGGTGAGTGCGGATGTGATCTTGGCCAGCAGCCGCCTCAAGGATGAGGGAGCCTCTGTGGCCAGTGGCCGGCTGCTCAGCACACCTGGCTCCTACAAGGTGGCCGGCCTGCAGATCGAGGGGGTCGGGGTGCCCCACGACCGGGTGGAAGGAAGGCGTTTTGGCCTGTCCACCGTTTGGCGCTGGCGGCAGGGTGGGCTCGACTTCGCCCACCTCGGAGGCACGGCAGGGGCCATCACCCCCTCCGACAGGGTGCTTCTTGGCCGGCCGGATGTGTTGGTGATCGGCGTGGGGGGTGGAGCCAAGGTGTACACCGGGGAGGAGGCCGCCGCGGTAGTGCGTGAACTCAACCCCCGTCGCGTGATCCCCGTCCAATACCTGCGTGGCGGCAAGGCCCCTGCGAACTGTGACCAGGGGGGAATGCAGCCTTTCCTTGAAGCCCTCGGCAGCCCCACCGTTCGCCAGGCTGGAACCAGCCTGAGCCTGACTCCTCCCCTGGGGGAGAGCACCGTCGTGGAGGTGATGCGCTGACCCCCTCCTCCCTCACCTGCTCCCGGGACCTCTCGGTTGCCGTTGTGGGGGCCGGGAGTGCGGGCCTGCTCCTGGCCGCCCTGCTACACCGGCAGGGGCACCGGGTGAAGGTGTTTGAAAAGGCGGATGGGGTGCGCACCGACGGCTGCGGCATCCTGCTCGTGAAGAGCGGGGTGGAGGCCATCGCCGCCAGTGCCATCCCCGGTTTGTTGGATCGCCTCCTGGCCGAGGGGTTGCCCGTGAGCCGGTTTGTGGTGCGCAACCTGCGGGGAGATCTGATCGAAAGCGCCCCGGCGGAGCGGGAGGCCGGGGAACTCCCCTCCCTTCTGATCCACCGTGGGGCCATCCTGGAGGCTCTGGCCGATGCCCTGCCCCCCGACGTGTTCCAGCCAGGCGCCGAACTCCTCAGCTGGCGGCAGAACTCCGAGCCGGGATCGGCCGTGGAGGCTTCCTTTGCCGATGGGCGCCAGTGGACGGGAGATCTGCTGGTGGGAGCGGATGGGCTCTTTTCCAAAGCGGCGCCCCTGGTGGCCCCGGAGCGGCGCCTGAACTATCTGGGGGATCGGGTCTGGAGGGGGGTGGTGCCCGACGGAACCTTCTGCCGGGATGGGGAGTTTTTTGTCTATGCCAGGGGGCGGGGGGTGTATGCCAACGTCTTTGATCTCGGTGTGGACAGCGAGGGCCAGGCCCTCACCCACTGGGGGTTTTTCCAGGAAGAGCCCCTGCCCGCCGAACGGGATGAACAGCGCCGACTCCTGCGCGAACCTGTGCCCGAGGACGCCCTGGCCAAGGTGCCGGCGGATCTCGCCGGGCTGATTCGCCGCACGCCCTCGGAGGCCCTGGTGGCCAACTGGTCCTTCGACATCGATCCCCTCCCCCGTCTGCGGCAGGGCCGGGTGGTGTTGATCGGCGATGCGGCCCATGCCATGAGCTCCTCCCAGGCCCGGGGGATGACCGCGGGGCTGGAAGATGCGGTGGAACTGGCCCACACCCTGGACCCCCAGCGCACCGCGGAGAACGGCAGCCCACCGAGCCTGGAAGAGGCCCTCCAGATCTGGGAACAGAAGCGCCTGCCGGTGGTGCATGGCTATCAGGAACGCAGCCGGGCGGTCAGCGCCCGCACCGGCCGCCGCCGTCCACCCCAGGTGGCAGCCCCCTCTTGATGCACCAGCCTTGATCCACCCCTGAATCAGCGGCCGAATTCCACCCTTTGATAGGCCTGCCAGAACTGTTCCATCTGGGCGCGGGTGCCGATGCTCACCCGCAGGGATCCATCAATCAGGGGCTTTCCCGCCATGGATCGCACCAGAATCCCCGCCTCTCGCAGGCCCTGTTCCACGTTCGCCACCGGCGAATCAGGCCAGATCAACAGGTAGTTCCCACCATCCACGTGGTGCCGCACCCCCGCTTGCGCCAGTTCACTGGCCAGCCAGTCCCGGGCTTCCAGCACCGCTTCCACATAGGCGTCCACATAGGCTTGGTCCGCTAAAGCGGCGAAGGCGGCGGTCACGGCAAAACTGTTCACGTCATAGGGACCGGAGACCCGGCTGATCCGATCCACCACCTCCGCGCAACCCAGGGCAAAGCCGATGC
Organism: Cyanobium sp.; assembly: GCA_044235655.1. Lineage (GTDB taxonomy): Bacteria > Cyanobacteriota > Cyanobacteriia > PCC-6307 > Cyanobiaceae > Cyanobium. The sequence goes on from JBIIHR010000108.1 coordinate 2,716, forward strand.
GCAGACCCGCCAGCCCTGCTGTTTTCGAGAGGGACCTGAGCACCACCAGATTGGGTAGGGAGTGGAACGCATCGCCTGTTTCTGTCGCTGCTGCCCTTTCCGCCAGTAGGGGAAGAACGCTGTCGCCGCTGAACGCCTCATAGAGCTCATCCACGACCACCAGGGTGCTGGGGGCCGAGGCGGCCAGCTCGAGAATCCGGGCGGGAGCCAGCCGGGTGCCGGTGGGGTTGTTGGGGTTGCAGATCAGCAGCAGTCGTGGCGGCCCCGGCAGCAGGCCGCCAGAGGCTCCCAGGGCGGCGCGGACCTCTTCCAGAGGGAAGGCAAAGCAAGGCTGGTGATACGGGATGGCCACGACCTCCATGCCCTGCATGCCGGCACAGGGGGCGTAATAGCCAAAGGTGGGGGAGGTGGTGAGCAGCTGCTCACCCGCACTGCCATAGGCCTGGAACACAGCATGGAGGGCCCCATCCACCCCGTTGAAGAGGCCCACCTGATCGGGGCTGAGGCGGCTTTGGGCACCTCCCAGGGCCGCCACGACGGCCTCCCGCAGGCCGTTGTACTCGGGGTAGACGGCGTACTGATCCGGTGGGATGGCACGGATGGCTTCCACCACCTTGGCGCTCGGCCCCAGAGTGTTCTCGTTGAAATCCAGCCGCAGCAACCCCCTGCGGCCCTCCAACGGGGCGCTGTAGGCCTGGAGTCGCTCCACATCGGGGCGGGCAGGGGGAAAGGGGGAACCCGTCAACGGGGAAACGGCCATCGGACTGGAGCCTGGCGCCTGATTGCAGGGTAGGCCTGATGGGTCGCGCGTTGACCTGGCCACGGGCCCTTGCCAACAGGCCACCCTGAAACCGAGCATGGCGGAGCCATCTTCCCTGCTATTACGCCATGCCAACGGAGCGCACCTTCCTCGCCATCAAGCCCGACGGTGTGCAGCGTGGTCTGGTCGGGGAGATCATCGGTCGGTTCGAGCGCAAGGGTTTCAAGCTGGTCGGTCTCAAGCAACTCACCCCGAGTCGGGAGCTGGCCGAGAATCATTACGCTGTGCACCGGGAACGGCCCTTCTTCGCCGGGCTTGTGAATTTCATCACCAGTGGCCCGGTGGTCGCCATGGTGTGGGAGGGGGATGGGGTCATTGCTGCAGCCCGGCTGATGATCGGGGCCACGAAACCCCTGGAGGCGGCTCCCGGCACCATCCGCGGTGATCTGGCGGTGAACATCGGCCGAAACGTCATCCATGGTTCTGATGGACCTGAGACGGCCGACCAGGAAATCGCCCTTTGGTTCGCGCCGGCGGAACTGAGCGAATGGGACCCCGCAGATCAGAGCTGGCGGGTCGAGCAAGGCTGATGTTGAAAGGAGTTTTTAAGCACATTCCTGCCTCCACGCTGACAATCTGTGTGCCCAAGTTCCAACGCGGAGAGTTTGCAGCTTGATCAAACTCCTCTCCTTCCCTCGCAGGCTTGTTGCTCAGATCATCAAGCCTTTTCGCGATCAGGAACCGGCAAGTGTCCTCATTCGGGAAACGGCCAAGAAAGAATGGAAGCTGATTCTCGTTAATTTCCTGGCCGCCATCGTCCAGGCGGCAGCTGAAGGACTCACTCTCGGCGTGATGTTTCTTGCCGTCGAAGTGCTCCAGAAATCAGGCGGTGGACTCACGATTGGAGACAATCAATACCTGAGGGCTTTCCCCCAGATCGGCCAGGCTTTCAGTCAGCTTTCCGTCAATCAAGCGTTCGCCCTGCTGCTGGGCCTGGCCGTGATCCTGAAGCTTCTGCAGGGTGGTGCCATGGCTTTGGGACAGATATCCATTGGATACTTTGGAAATCGCGTTTCCAGCCAGCTCACCTCACGCCTCCATTCCCACATTCTGAATTACACCTACGCCTGTGCGAGTCGCTACCGGATAGGCGATCTGCAGTACGTTACAAGTTCGGCTCCGGCAGCAATCATCAATGATATTAGAAGTTATAGCAGTTTGATCGCAGGTCTATTTCTATTGCTCACTTATCTTGCTGTCTTGATCAGGCTTTCGCCTTGGCTTCTTGTCGCCGCAGTTCTGATGGGAGGGCTCTCGCTGATGGTTCAGCATATCCTGCTGCCAAAGATCGGACAAAGGGCGAAGATCGCCACTGATCTTGGGATCGAGCTGGGAAGTCGTATGACTGAGAATATTCAGGGTCTGAGGCTTTTGCATAGTAGCGGCTACCTGGAAGAAGCCTCCAAGGAAGTGGATCGACAAACAAAGAACTATGAAATGAATGCGCGGGGTCAGGTCAGATTGGGTGCCATCAAT
>JBIIHR010000109.1:0-5004 GCA_044235655.1 Cyanobium sp.
CTTCAGCGCCTTTCTCACCCTGCTCAACGACAGGCTGGGGGAGACCCTGATCTTTCCCCTGCTGCCCTATCTGCTCGCCAACCTCACCAACGACGGCAGGGTGCTGGGCCTGCTGGGGGGCAGCTACGCCCTGGCGCAGTTCGCGTTCACGCCCCTGATCGGCGCCCTCAGCGACCGGTTTGGCCGCAAACCGGTGATCACCTTCTGCGTGGCAGGCTCCGTGGTGGGTCTGGGGCTCTTTGCCCTCACCCTGAGCCTGCCCTGGCAGCGGCTCTGGCCCAGCGCCACAGCCGCCGGAGTGCCCCTGGCACTGCTGTTCGTGGCCCGCCTCATCGATGGAGTGAGCGGCGGCACCGCTGCCACCGCCAGCGCCGTTCTGGCCGACATCACACCCCCCGAACGGCGGGCCAAGGCGTTTGGGCTGATCGGCGTGGCCTTCGGGTTGAGCTTCATCCTTGGGCCGGCCCTGGGCGGCCTGCTCTCCGGGGTGTCGCTGCAACTGCCCCTCGCCATGGGCGTGGGGTTTGCCGTGTTCAACCTGCTGATGGTGCTGGGCCTATTGCCGGAAACCCATCCGCCCGAGGCCCGCAAGCCCATGCCCACCGCGAAGGAGCTTCAGCCCTGGCACCAGCTCCTGCGGGTGTTGGGCCATCCCCAGGTGGGACGGCTATGCCTGGCATTTTTCCTGTTTTTCTTTGCCTTCAATAGCTTCACCGGCATCCTGGTGCTCTATTTCAAGGAGGCCTACGGCTGGGGACCCCAGCTCGCCTCCGGAGCCTTTCTGGTGGTGGGGGTAGTGGCGATGGTGGTGCAGGGGGCGCTCATCGGCCCCTTGGTGAAGCGCTTCGGGGAAACCCGGCTCAGCCTGGCGGGCGTGGGCTTCGCCTGGATCAGCTGTCTGCTGATTCCCCTCACCCGCCCCGCCAATGCCATCCCCCTGGCCTTTGTGGCGGTGGCGGGCCTGGCCCTGGGCACCGGCCTGATCACCCCCTGCCTCCGCTCCCTGGTGTCGCGCCGCCTGGATGAGGGGGGGCAGGGGGCCGCCCTCGGCAGCCTGCAGGGCTTGCAGAGCCTGGGGAGTTTCCTGGGACCACCCCTGGCAGGCCTGGCCTATGAGGGTTTGGGGCGCAGCAGCCCCTTCTGGTTGGGGCTGGGGCTCCTGCCCGTGGTGGCCCTGCTGGTAGGGGGTCGACCAACCCTCCAACGGGCAGGGTCACAATGACCCAGGGGCGCCTTCGGCGAGAGGATGTCGGAAGGGAAAGTGTCCGCGCATCTCACCACTGGCCGCCAGTTTGTGGATCATCGTTATGCAAATATTCTGCAAATTTTTTAATGGTAAAGCGGTTTTTCCCAGTATCCATGTCTCTGCGGAATGCCCTTGCGGGCCAAGCGGCGCTCATCCTTGGGGCCACCAGCCTGGCCGGCGTGAGTGTTCTCTCTAGCGGAGCGGCCAACGCGGAAGAGCATGGAAATGGCAAAGGGTTCTATGGAACCCTTGGTCTGGGGGCCAGCTGGCTGAACGATCAATCCACCGATCTCCTCTCGCCAGCATCCGGGCATTACACCTACGGCGGTGGCTTCGCGGGTGAGGTGGGCGTGGGCTACGACTTCGGCGCCCTGCGCACCGAAATCACCTACGGATACAACCACTTCACCAGCACGGGCCTGGATTCCTCCCAGGGCAACTTCGACAATGAAGGAGGTGCAATCAACCTGAACAGTGGCTACGCAAGCCTCTACTGGGATCTGCCGGTGGGGGGGCGCCTGGTGCCCTACATCGGTGGCGGCATCGGCTACACCAACTACAGCTTCGGCAGCGGCTCCTTGGGAGGGGAATCCTATCCGGGCACCAATGTGGGCACCTTCGGCTATCAGGGAAAGGTGGGCGTGTCTTACGCCATGAGCCATCAGGCAGATCTCTTCCTGGAGGGTGTGTACCAGGGGGGGTCCTCATTCTCAATCAGCAGTGAGTCGTATGGCCCCCTCAACAGCTGGGGCGGCCGACTGGGCCTGCGCTGGCGCTTTGGTGGGCCTGTGGCGCCGCCGGTGGCTGTTGAGCCGGCTCCTGCTCCTATGCCGGAGCCTGCCCCCGCCCCGATGCCAGAACCAGAGCCCGCACCAGCCCCCGTCCGCGGCCTCTGGTAAGGCGATCCCCATGCCGTTTCCCCCAGGCTTCGGCCGGGGAAACGGCACTTCACGCACCGCTCCATCAGCAAACAACAGGCTTCAATAGCGCAAAACAAGAACCCTGACGCAAAGGGGCTTGACGGACTCAAGATGATGTGCGTATATTTTGCAAAATTTGAGTTGTAGCTGTTTTAAAATGACTTTGTCTGTTTCTGGAGATTCCTTAAACCAATCTAGACCGATACCAGATATCAAAGATTGTTATTTTTACCACACAATGGACATACCCAACCATGGGACTGTTCAAGGTCAGTGGGATATGAGAGGAAAGGAGGCTGAATATCTGGGGGATGTGAAATTCTGGGGCAGGTCTGTTCTTGAAATTGGGACAGCCAGCGGTTTTCTCTGTTTTGCTATGGAGAAGATGGGGGCCAAAGTGACGGCCTATGATCTTTCCAAGGATTACGATTGGGACATCGTTCCTTATCATGGATATGACTACAAACAAGAACTGGCCGACCGCAGGCATCACTTAGATGAGATCAATAATGGGTTTTGGTTTGCCCACAACAAGCTAAAATCAAAAGCGCGGATGGTTTACGGCACTGTTTACAACATTCCCGAAGATATTGGCACTTTCGAAGTGGGCGTTGTGGGGATGATTCTCCTTCACCTTCGCGATCCCTTCCTTGCCCTTCAGAAGATTAGCGATCGAATCAGCGAAACCATTGTTGTTACAGGCTTTCTTCCAGATAATGAATTTAAAAATTACTTGCTCGATTCTTCATTAGTTCGTTTTCTCCCCGATCCTGTCACTCAGCAACCCAATGAAACCTGGTGGGATATCGGGCCTGGCCTGATTGTCAAGTTCCTCAAAGTGCTTGGATTCAAGCACGTCAATGTGCTTTGGCATAAGCAAAGCCATCACGGAAAAATCAACGACTGCTACACGATTGTTGGTCACCGAACCCAAGAAGCTGCCGATCGCAATGGTGGTGACATTCAACGGGACACCCCCCCTTCGATCAAACAAGGGCTCTCCTTCGAAGAAGCGGCCATGGATCAGGTCAAATATTCCGACATCATTCGTTATTTGGTTCGGCGCGGCACCAGCAGCTTGTTTGGCAGCAAGGGATAGGGATCGGTCTCTCTGATCAAATCTCAGGGTGGGCGCAAATCGGAAGGCTTGGTGTTCTGGCGCACGTCGGAACTCCAGGCCTCGATTGCTAGGGTGATCGAGAAGGCTAGGGGAACCCATGAGCCAGGCGAAACTTGCAGCGGTGGTAGCGCCTGAGCTTTACATCAACCGAGAACTCAGTTGGATTGCCTTTAACCAGCGGGTGTTGGCCCAGGCTCTGGATCCAGATGTGCCCCTGCTGGAGCAGGCCAAATTCAGCGCCATTTTTAGCAACAATCTCGACGAATTCTTCATGGTTCGGGTGGCCTCGCTGAAATCCCAGCAGGAGGCCGGTGTGAACACCCGCAGCGATGATGGGCTCACCCCCTTGGAGCAGCTGGAGGCCATCCAGAACCAGCTGCGCCCCCTGCTGGAGCTGCAGCAGCAGCACTATCGCCAATCGCTCAAACGGCAGCTGGCTGAGCACGGCATCTACCTGCTGGATCACGTGAAGCTCAACAAACGCCAGAAAGAATGGTTGAGCGGCTACTTCCGCACCGAGATCTTTCCAGTGCTCACGCCACTGGCCGTGGATCCGGCCCACCCCTTCCCGTTCATGAGCAACCTCAGCCTGAACGTGGCAGCCCTGGTGCGCGATCCCGAATCCGGGCAAATGCAATTCGCCCGCGTGAAAGTGCCGCAGAAAATTCTGCCGCGCTTTGTTCCCCTGCCCAACAACCTCTGCGACCGCCACCCCGCCCCCGTGTTCGTGGCCGTTCCCCTCGAACAAGTGGTGGCCTTCAACCTGCAGATGCTCTTCCCCGGCATGACGATCGAAGGGCATTACTTCTTCCGGATCACCCGCGACGCCGATCTTGAACTGCGGGATCTGGAGGCCGACGACCTGATGGAGGCCCTGCAGGAGGGGTTGCGGAAACGACGGCTGGGCGGAGAAGTGGTGCGCCTCGAAGTGGCCAATGAGATGCCGGAGGACGTGGTGCGCCTGCTGATGGAAGGTGCCGATGTGGAGCCGGAAGACGTTTACCGCATCAACGGCCCGCTGGGCCTGGACGATCTCATGCACCTGCTCAGCATCCCCTTGCCTGAGCTTCGGGACCCCCCCTTCAAGGGACGCACGGCCCCACCCCTGATGCGGGCGCAGAAAACGCTGCTGGAGGATGGCTCCATCAAGGCTGAAGAATTTCAGAGCATCTTTTCCGTGATCCGGCGTGGGGATGTTCTCCTGCAACACCCCTACGACCTGTTCGCCACATCGGTGGAGGAATTGCTCAACCAGGCAGCGGAAGATGCCTCGGTGCTGGCCATCAAGATGACGCTGTACCGCACCTCCAAGGATTCAGGCGTGATCGCCGCCCTGATCCGGGCCGCCGAAAATGGCAAGCAGGTGATGGCCCTGGTGGAGCTCAAGGCCCGCTTCGATGAGGACAACAACATCCAGTGGGCCAGGCAGCTGGAGCGCTCAGGGGTGCATGTGGTGTATGGCGTGATCGGCTTGAAAACGCACACCAAGGTGATGTTGGTGGTGCGAAGGGAGAAGAAAAGTCTACGCAACTATGTGCACATAGGCACAGGAAACTATAACTCTCGCACCTCCAATCTTTACACCGATTTTGGGATACTCAGCTGCCGGCCCGAATTCGGCGCCGACCTGGTGGAGCTCTTCAATTACCTCACCGGGTTTTCCAAGCAACAAAGCTTCCGCAAGTTGCTCGTGGCACCCGTCACCCTGCGCAAGGGCA
>JBIIHR010000110.1:0-5002 GCA_044235655.1 Cyanobium sp.
TGGCAGGCCGCCACGGACGCCAGCTGTCTCCAAAGGTGCTGCGCCTGGTGCCCCTGATCTGGCCAGCCATCTACCTCATCGGCATGCTGCTGATCAGCGGCGGGCTGGGGCTGGCAAAGGTGTCCCCTTCTGAATGGGGAGGATTGCTGCTCACCCTCCTGGCGGCCAGTTTCGCCATCCTCTTGTGCTTTCCCCTTGGGGTGCTGCTTGCCCTTGGCCGCCGCAGTGATCTCCCCCTGCTGCGCTGGGCTTCGGTGATCTACATCGAATTCATCCGCGGAGCTCCCCTGATCACCTTGCTTTTTCTGGGGCAGAACATCCTGGGATTCCTGCTGCCCGGGGGCCTGGCCCCCGAGCGCATCTGGCGGGCCGCCTGGGTGCTCACCTTCTTTGCAGCGGCCTACCTGGCGGAGGCCGTGCGCTCCGGCCTCGCTGCCGTGCCCAACGGTCAGGTGGAGGCGGCCCGCTCCCTGGGTCTGTCCTATCCCCAGGCCCTGCAACAGGTGGTGCTGCCCCAGGCCCTGCGGGTGGCCCTCCCAGCCATGGTGGGGCAATTCATCTCCCTCTTCCAGGACACCACCCTCCTTTCTCTCATTGGCCTGCTCGAGCTGCTCGGCGTGGCCCGCACCGTGATGGCCAATCCTGAGTTTCTGGGCAAAAACGCAGAGGTGTATCTCACCCTGGCCGTTCTGTTCTGGTGTTGCTGCGCCGCCCTCGGGCTGGGCAGCCGTGCCCTGGAACGCCGCCTCGATCCCCAGACCATCCCCAGCCGTTGATCACCCCACCGACCCCATGACATCCCCTGTTTCCTCCACCAGCTCCGTGATGATCGAGGCACGGAACGTGGAGAAGTGGTATCCCAACGGTTTCCATGCGCTTCGGGGCTGCGACCTGCTCGTGAATCGGGGTGAGGTGGTGGTGATCATGGGGCCCTCCGGTTCCGGGAAAAGCACCTTCATCCGCACCTTCAATGCCCTGGAGGATTTCCAGAAGGGCAGCATCACCGTGGATGGGATGGCCCTCTCCAACGACCTGCGCAACATCGACGCCATCCGCAGGGAGGTGGGCATGGTGTTCCAGCAGTTCAATCTCTTCCCCCACCTCACCGTCGTCGATAACCTCACCCTGGCGCCGGTACTCGTGCGCAAACGCCCCCGGGGGGAGGTGGAACAGCAGGCCAGGGCCCTGCTGCAGCGGGTGGGCATCGCAGAGCAGGCGGAAAAATACCCGGGCCAGCTCTCCGGCGGCCAGCAGCAGCGAGTGGCAATTGCACGAGCCCTCTGCATGGAGCCCAGGATCCTGCTTTTTGATGAACCCACAAGTGCCCTCGATCCGGAAATGGTGCGGGAGGTGCTCGATGTGATGCGCAATCTGGCCAACGACGACATCACCATGGTGGTGGTCACCCATGAAGTGAAATTCGCCGAGCAGGTGGCCGATCGGGTGGTGCTGATGGCCGATGGGGAAGTGGTGGAAGAGGCCAAACCCAGCGTCTTCTTCCACAACCCCAGCCATGAACGCACCCGGCGCTTCCTGGATCAGATCCTCTGACGCGCCTAACCCAGCCCTCCCACCATTGTCTCCAGCCCATAGAGGCCTTCATAGAGGAGGTAGGCGGCGAACACCAGCGCCAGCACCCCAACCAACCATTCCGCCTTGTGCTGCAGCCAGTCCTCCAGGCGAGCGATGGAATCACGAATGGATCCGCCGCTCACAATCCACGCCAGAGGAGGTAGAAGCAGCAGGGAACTGCCCGCCAGGGCAAACAGACCACTCACCTCGAGATCTGCGGAGAGCCCGGGGTGATTGATCAGCAGGAGGCCAGCTTCCTTGAGATAGAACACCAGATTTTCCGGCGTCAGCAGGGCCCCTGCCGCCCCGATGGCAATGAGCATGAAGGTGTCCACCTCGGGCAGGCGGTTCATCAGCTTGAGGGCCATGCCCTCTTCTCCCATGAGGGCCTGGGGAGTGAGCTGGTAGAGCCCAAGGGCCAGCAGGGCTCCGGCCCCGAGCAGATCAATCAACACCTGTTCCCGTTCCCCATGGCTGAGGCTGATGGAAAAAAACTGCCCGAGCACCATCAACAGGGCCACCGCCAGAACGTTGGCCAGGGTCCAGCCAATCACGTAGGCAAAGGACCGGCGTAAGGGCGCCTTGCCCAGCAGGAGAAGGGTCACAACCCCGATATGCAAGGGGCTGAAGGCAATGCCAATCCCAAACAGCGACGACTGCGTGAACAGACCTGGACTCATGGCATGCCTGGCGAGGCCAAACAGAGATCCCGCAAGCTACACAATTCAGAGAACAGACGCTCAGTCAGAACCTGGTGGTCCAATCCGCAGCGTTCAGGGTGGGAAACAGTCCGTCCTCCCGTTCCACGGCCTGGATCCACTCCAGCGGGATGGGGGTGTTGTGTTCGATGGCATCCATCAGGCGCCAGAACCGATCCAGGTGGCGATGGATGCGCTCCCTCGCCAGGGAGGTGGTGGTGCCGGCCCGCAGGATGAAACTCCAGTCGGAACTTTGGGAGAGCAGCAATTCGCGGCCCGCCTGGGTGAGCAGGCCACGCTGCTCCACGCTGCCCACCCCCCGATTGACGCGCCGCACCATGGCCCTGGAGGCTCGCTGCCACTCGGCCACCACCCAGGCATTGCTGTCGTTCAGCCAGTAATCGTGGTAGCCCCCTTGCCCCCAGCTGGAGGGGGAGGGCTGGCACACCTGGAGGGGAAGGCCCTGGGCCAGCTCGTCTCGCAGATGGGTGAACTGCAGCTCAGCGGATGGTCCCTGGCGGAAGAGTTCCCCGAGGAAGCGGGGGCCCTCAAACCACCAGTGGCCGAAGAGCTCCGCATCAAAGGGGGCCACGAGGAGGGGGGGGCGCTCGATGGCGCTGGTGAGGCCATGGAGCTGCTCCACCCGACTCTGCAGATAGGCGGTGGCGTGTTCCTGGAGGCGAATCTGGGCCTGGGCGGGGTCATAGGGCTGCTTGTGCTCCAGGGGGCAGCCCTGGGCCGTCACCCGATGGAGCTTGAGCCCGAGGGGGCGACGGGAGCGGATGCCGAGCTCCTGGAGCCGTTCTTCGGGAAGATCCCAGCCGAGGTCGCGATGAAATTCCCGGTAGGCCCCATCCCCTGGATACCCTTGGCTGGCGCTCCAAACGGGCAGGGTGGAGCCACTGTCCCGGGCGAAGAACGCCACCCCGGCTGAGGAGCAGATCGGGGCATACACCCCATAACGGGGCCTGGGTTGGGCATGGAGAAGTCCATGGCCATCCAGAATGCTGTAGCGCAGTCCACAGGCCAGCAGCTGCTGATCCAGCCCTTCGTAGTAGGCGCATTCCGGCAACCAGATGCCGAGCGGCCGCTCTCCGAGGAGCCGCTGATGCTCCCGCACGGCAGCGAGAAGCTGGGCGCGCACCGCCTCGGGGGAATCCCGCAGGAGTGGGAGGTAGCCATGGGTGGCCGCACAGGTGATCAGATCCAGCACCCCTGCCTGCTGCAGGCTGCGGAAACGGGGCAGAAGCCGGCCGCCACAGGCTTGCCAGTCGCGGGCCACCGTGTCCAATTCGCTGGCCAGGGCCTCAGCGGCGTCTTGGAGAGCGTCAGGAGGCTCTGCCAGTAGCCCGAGGCGCACCTGCAACCAGGGTAGAAAGCCCCGATTCAACGTCCCATCACTCAGCAGGGAGAGCAGGGTGGGAGAGAGGCCAAGGGTGAGGCGTGGGCGCTGAGCCGGATCGGCCTGGGCCGCCTCCAGGGTGCGCAGCAAGGGGATGTAGCACTCCTGCAGAGCCTGGAAATACCAGTCTTCCTCCAGGGAACCGGGCTCTCCCGACCGCACATAGGGCAGGTGGGCGTGGAGCACCAGGGCCAGAGCTCCTGCGGCCATGGAGATCCTCCGATCCATTCACCTTACGACGGAGCCCTCTTCGGCTGATCCGGAGGGTCCGGAGTCGATCAGCGCCTGAACAGCCTTCACAGGCGGGAGTGTCGGCATGCCCGCTGGCGCCGCCCGCTTACAATGGCTTCAACTCATACTCATTCCGGATAAGGCCGGAAAGGATTGATGGCGAGAGACCCCGGGAGAGTACTGATTTTTGACACCACGCTCCGCGACGGAGAGCAATCCCCCGGGGCCAGCCTCAACCTGGAGGAAAAGCTCGCCATCGCCCAGCAGCTGGCCCGCCTCGGTGTGGACATCATCGAGGCCGGCTTTCCCTTCGCCAGCACGGGCGACTTCAACGCCGTGCAACGCATTGCCGCCACGGTGGGAACGCCGGAGGGCCCCGTGATCTGCGGACTGGCGAGGGCCGCATCGGGCGACATCAAGGCCTGTGCCGATGCGGTTGCCCCTGCCGCCCGCCGGCGGATCCACACCTTCATCGCCACCAGCGACATCCACTTGGAGCACAAATTGCGCAAGAGCCGCGCAGAGGTGCTCGAGATCACCCGGGAGATGGTGGCCTATGCCCGATCCCTTGTGGACGACGTGGAATTTTCCTGCGAAGACGCCGGCCGCAGCGATCCCGATTACATGCATGAGGTGATCACTGCCGCCATCGAGGCCGGGGCCACCACCATCAACATCCCCGACACGGTGGGTTATGCCACCCCGACGGAGTTCGGTGAGCTCATCGCTGGCATCAACCGCTCCGTGCCCAACATCGATCAGGCGATCATCTCCGTCCATGGCCACAACGACCTCGGATTGGCAGTGGCCAATTTCCTGGAGGCCGTCAAACATGGGGCCCGCCAGTTGGAATGCACCATCAACGGCATTGGAGAGCGGGCGGGCAACGCGTCCCTGGAGGAGCTGGTGATGGCCCTCCATGTGCGTCGCAGCTACTTCAATCCCTTCCTTGGTCGTCCGGCGGACAGTATTTCACCTCTCACGGCGGTCCACACGGAAGAGATCACCAAGACCTCCCGGTTGGTCTCCAACCTCACGGGGATGGCCGTCCAACCCAACAAGGCCATCGTGGGGGCCAATGCCTTCGCCCACGAATCGG
>JBIIHR010000111.1:0-4996 GCA_044235655.1 Cyanobium sp.
ACCCGCCCCGACACCGCCGCCAGCAAGACACTGCGCTGGAGCCGTTCGTCGACCTGATTCAAGCGGGCCCGCAGTTCCAGGCTCTGCTTGCGGGAGGTGTTGTAGCGCTCCCAGAGGGATTTGAAATGGGTGGTGCCCACCTGCTCCACGGCGGTTTCCGTCTCGCTGAGGGCGTGTTGGGCGGCATCAAGCTCCTGCTCGGTTTTGCGGATGGAGCCCATGAGCTCGATCTGCCGCTCATCGTGCCGTTCCAGTTCCAGCTGGGAGATGGCCCCCTGTTGCCACAGCGTCTCCATGCGCCCGCGGATTTTGGCGTTGAGGGCATGTTTCTGTCGCAACACCTCCAGTTGTTGCTCCTGCTGTCGCACCGACGCGGTCGTTCGCAGCCGGCGCTGGTCGGCGGTACGGCGTTGCAGCTGGAGGTCGCGCACATCGTTGCGGAGGCTGCTGCTCTCCTCCCTGCCGGGTTGGCCGGCTGCGGGCAGGCCCAGCTGCCGGGCCGCCTGGGAAGCATCCTTTTCCCAGAGGGCCATCAGGGTGCGCAGGGTCTGCCGTTCCCGGCGCCATTCCTCCACATCCAGTTCGGCCAGCACCTGACCCGCCCGCACTTGCTGGCCTTCGCTCACGTGCACCCGGGTGATCGGCGCCGCAAAGGGAGGGCTCACCTCCCGGATGCCCTTCACGGGCCGCAGTTTGCCGGTGGCCGAGATGGAGGTGTCGATTCGGGCGATGGTGCCAAACCCCACGCCGAAGCAGGTGAGGCCCATCAGGCTCCAGGCGATGGCCCGGCTCCAGCCCCGGGTGCTCCGGGGCAGGTGGGTGCGTCGCTGGTTCCGCACGCCTTGGGGCTGAAGGGTGGTCATGGCAGGGCGGCTGGGGTGGCGGTGGCCAGGGATGCTCCCTCCGGCTGGGAGCGGTTTTGTTGCTGGAAGAGGGCGTAGTAGGCCCCGCGGCGGGCCAGCAGGTCGGCATGGCGACCCACCTCCAGCACGTTTCCATTGCCCATGCAGACGATGCGGTCCGCATTCACGATGGAGGTGAGCCGATGGGTGATGAACAGCACGGTGCACCCCTTGAGGGTGGCCATCAGGTTTTCACTCACCACCCGTTCGGTCTGGTAGTCGAGGGCGGAGGTGGCCTCATCCATGATCAACAGCCGTGGACGCTGCAGGATCGTGCGGGCAATGGCGATGCGCTGCCGTTGTCCCCCGGACAGGTTGCTGCCCCGCTCCCCCACCTGGGTGGAATAGGCGGCTGGCAGAGCCATGATGAAGTCGTGGGCGTCGGCCACCTTGGCGGCGGCGATGATCTCCTCCGTTTCCGCATCCGGATTGGTGAGGGTGATGTTCTCCTCCACCGAGCCCTCGAACAACACCGTGTCCTGGGGAACGATGCCGATCTGGCGGCGGAGGGAATAGAGCTCCACCTTGGCGATGTCAAACCCATCGAGGAACACCACGCCTTGCTCAGGGTTGTAAAGCCTGGCCAGCAGTTTGGTGAGCGTGCTCTTGCCGGAGCCGCTGGCGCCCACGATCGCCACGAATTCCCCATGGGGAATCTCCAGATTCAGCCCCTTCAGCAGCAGGGGGGAGGAGTTGTTGTAGCGAAAGTGGATGTTCTCAAACCGGATGTCCCCCCGGATGGGGGGCATGATCAGCCGCCTGGCGTTGTCGGCCGGGGCTTCCTGCGGATGGTCGATCACATCGCTGAGCCGCTCCAGGGAGAGGGCTGTTTCCTGCACCGATTGCCAGATCGATGTCATTCGCAGCAGGGGCCCGGTGACATAGCCGGCGATGATCCGGAAGGCGATCAGGCCGCCGAGGGTCATGGAGCCATTCATCACCAGCATGGCTCCGGCCCAGATCACGATCAGTCCCGAGAGTTTGTTGAGGAAACCGCTGATGGTGTTGGCCGTGGTTTCCAGCAGGGTGGTATCGAAGCCTTCTGAGATGTAGTCGGTGTAGAGATCCTGCCATTTCCAGCGGCTGCGCAATTCAATGTTCTGCGCCTTCACCGTGAGCATGCTGCTCAGCACCTCCACCAGATGGCTGAGGGTGCGGGCATTGGCCACGGCCCGGTTCTGCAGCCTGTAGCGCACGATGGGCGAGACGGTGAGGATTAAAATCACCAGCACGGGAATCACCGACAGGGTGAGCAGGGTGAGCTGCCAGCTGTAGATGAGCATCACCCCGATATAGAGAATCGAAAACACCGCATCCAGGATGGTGGTCAGCGCCGTTCCCGTGAGGAACCCCCGCACCTTCTCCAGTTCGGCGATACGGCTGCTCACCTCGCCGACGGGGCGGCGATCGAAGTAGCCCAGGGGCAGCCGGAAGAGATGGTCAATGATCTGGGTGCCGAGGGAGAGGTCGATCCGGTTGGTGGTGTCGACGAACAGGAAGGTGCGCAGGCAGAGCAGCAGCCCCTCGAAGACGGCGAACACCAGCAGCAGCAGGCCGAGCATGCCGAGGGCGCCGGGGCTCTGGTTGATGATCACCTTGTCGATCACCTGCTGGATCAGCAGGGGATTGGCCAGGCCGAAGAGCTGCACGAAGAAGCTGGCCAGCAGCACCTCCACCAGGGCCGTGCGGTGGTTGTTCAGGGCCGGCAGAAACCAGCGGAAGCTGAATTTCTTGCGCGGGGTGAGCTCGTTCACCCGCAGGGTGAGCACCTCCCCGCTCTCCCCCCATTGCTCTCGGAAGCTGGCGTGGTCCATTTCCGTGTTGCCACTGGCGGGGATGCCCAGCACCAGATGCTTGGGATCGGAGCGATACACCAGCGCCAGGCCGTTGCCCCAGCGAATCAACAGGGGAGGGGTGAGGCGCATCAGCGCCTCCGCGTTCACCGACAGCAGCTGGGTCTGCAGGCCGATGGATTCGGCCACGGCCCCCGCCAGGGCGAGGGAGGCTTCACCGTGGCGTTGCACCTGGTCTCCGAACACGCGCTTGAGCAGTTCCCGGCGGAACGGCAGGCCCAGATGGTCGCTGAGCATGCGAAAGGCGGCGATCGGAGAGTCGAGGGGGCCTACCCCTCTCACCCAGGGAAAGGCCGAGGCCGGCCGCCGCTCTGGATCGATTTCCCCCTCCGGCCCCGAACCCTGGGGGTTGGGGGCCAACGGGAGCTGGCGGGGATCCAGATCGGAGCGGTTCTGCTGCCAGCAGGCCTCCAGTCGGGCGGCGTCCCCCTTTAGCCCGGCCGTCGTCGCGCCGTTGGCGCGCCCCTCCGGCTCCAGGAGAGCTGCCAGCCGATCCAGGGGGATCCCCAGCACCCGACTGGGTCCGGGGTGCAGGGGATCGAAGGGCGTTCCCGGGGGCTCGGCCCCATGGGCGATCAGCCA
This sequence comes from Cyanobium sp., assembly GCA_044235655.1. GTDB lineage: Bacteria > Cyanobacteriota > Cyanobacteriia > PCC-6307 > Cyanobiaceae > Cyanobium. The sequence continues at coordinate 3,338 of JBIIHR010000111.1, forward strand.
GAGCCGATCGGGTGCCAGCTCTGGTGGATGGCCATTCGGCCCGGGCCAGGCTTGCGCCACGGTGACCTTGGCCAGTTCCACGGTGGCCTTCACCAAAGTGCGGGAGAAGGGCCGTGGATCCTCCTTGAAATGGGCCTCCAGCACGCCGAAGAGTTCCTCCGGCGCCACCGAGGAGCGCATCCGTTGCCCCAGTGCCGGCGAGGCGTCCATCGCCTCCCGCAGCACCTCCTGGGGAACGGCCACCAGCACCAGGTCGGTGGAGGCCATCAGCGTTTCCCAGCCCCGTCCGCTGCCCAGGCCCGTGAGCGCGAGCACTGCCCCTGGATGGAGCCTCTGCAGGGTCTGCACACCCGAGGGCAACCGGGGCGAGAAGGCCACCGACCGGGCGGTGCCCTCCACCAGGAAGAACACGGAGGCGCTGGCCTGGCCGGCCCGGCAGAGGGCCTGGCCCTGCTCCACCCGCACCAAGTGGGCCTGGCGGGCGAGGCGGACGAGGATCTCCGCTGGCAGATCGGCGAGCAGGGCGAAGCACCGCAGGAGCGGTTCCAGCTGGATCGGATCGGTCATGTTGGGTCCGTCTCTCTCCATTGGGTCAGGAGGCTGTCCACGGCGGCTTCCAGGTCGGGCTGCATCAGCTCCTGGAGGAGTTGCTGCCGCATGGCCTCATCCAGCGCGGCGGGAATGCGGTGCTCCAGCTGCAGGATCAGGAGGGTCTGATCCACGGCAAAGGGTGGGGAGAGGTCGCCGACCTCCAGCCGGTCGAGCACGGCCCGAACATTGGGATGGGGCTGGCTGATGGGCATGGGGCCCATCAATCCCCGGGTGAAGCGCTCATCGCCGAGGGAGTGGCGAGCAGCCAGATCGCCGAAGCTCTCCTCCTCGTCGAGCAGGCGGAGATACAACTCCTCTGCCAGGCCCAGTTGGCGCAGCCGAATCGTGCGGAACACCACCCGCTCCAGATCCTGGCGTCGGTCGAGGAAGTGGGCTTCCACCTTGGGCCCGTAGTGCTCCTCCAACCATTTGTGCAGTCGCACCTGGTCCACGACCACCTCCTCCGGGATCCGCTCCGCCTCCTCCTCCGTCAGATGCACCTCCCGGGCCACCTGCGCGAGCACCGCCTCCCGGGCCAGGGGCCGCAGCAGTCCATGGCGCTCCAGCACATGCTCCGGAGGGAGATCCCGCAGCCCATCCAGGGCCTCCCGGAACCCCCCCTCCAGCGCGTGGGGTGACAGCAGTTGAAAGGGTGAACTCAAGGGTCTGGCGTCTGGGGTGGGGTTGGGTGGTTCAGGCGAACTGGATGTTTCCCTTCAGGAGGGAATCGCCATCGCTCATCGAGAGCTGGCCGATGCTTCTGGATCCCTGCGACCAGTTGCCATCGGCGTCGAACATCAACTGGCGGGTGTCCTTGGCGTAGGCCAGGGAGCATCCCGTGGTGCCCACCAGGCTGCGGATGTCGGCGAGGGATCCACTGATCACCCCCATGGTGCTGTCGGCCGGGCCATCCAGAACCTGGAGTGCGCCGTTCTCCACACCGAAGATCGCCCCATTGCTTTGCCAGTAGCTCTGGGTCATCGATGCGAGGGAGCTGCTGAGCGAGAGGATGTCGCCTCCGGCCCCGGGGTCAAAGCCGAGGGTGGTGTCAACCCGACCCTTCACTGT
>JBIIHR010000112.1:0-4932 GCA_044235655.1 Cyanobium sp.
GTTGTCTTTCATGAAGGCAGTGGATTTCACCAGCAACCCACTCATGGCAATGCAATCGGCCTTGTGGAGCTTCTGGGCCTCAACGATGGCCTCCACGGGCTGCTTGATGCCGAGGTTGATCACCTCGTAGCCATTGTTAGTAAGAATGATATCGACAAGATTCTTGCCAATATCATGCACATCTCCTTTGACGGTTGCAATCAATAATTTTCCCTTGCTGCTGCTCTCCACCTTCTCCATATAGGGTTCGAGATGGGCCACAGCCGCTTTCATCGTCTCAGCGCTCTGCAGCACAAAGGGCAGTTGCATCTGTCCCGATCCGAAAAGATCCCCTACCACCTTCATGCCATCCAGCAGAAATTGATTGATGATCTGCAGGGGAGGATAAGACTGGAGAGCCTCATCCAGCGCTTCATCGATGCCGATCCGCTCCCCATCAATGATGTGCTGTTTGAGCCTCTCTTCAATCGGGAGATCCTTCAGAGAAGGGCCAGATGCACGGGCCTCTTTCGTGCTCACCCCCTCAAACATCGTGGTGAGAACCGTGAGGGGGTCGTAGGTACAGATGGATCCCTCAAAACGGCGTCTGTCGTAGATCAGATCCCGGCAAACGTCCTGCTGTTCCTGAGAGATCTTGTTCAGGGGGAGGATTTTCGCCGGACTAATGATGGCGGCATCCATCCCCGCTTCACAGCAGTCGTGGAGGAAGACAGAATTCAGAACAATGCGAGCCGCTGGGGAGAGCCCAAAGCTCACATTGCTGATTCCCAGGAGGATGTGCACATCCGGAAGATTTTCCCTGATCCGACGAATGGCCTCGATTGTGGCGAGGGCATTGCGCCGATCTTCCTCGATGCCCGTGGAAATCGGCAGGGCGAGAGGGTCATAAAAGATCTCACGCGCAGGCAAACCAAATTCCAGGGCATCGCGGTAAGCCCTTTGGGCAATAGCGAACTTCTGGTCGGCCGTTCGGGCCATGCCCTCCTCATCAATGGTGCCCACCACCAACCCAGCCCCGTAGTCGCGGGCCAGGGAGAGCACCTTGAAGAATCGTTCGTTTCCATCCTCAAAGTTGGTGGAATTGAGAATGCATTTCCCACCGGCCACCTTCAGTCCGGCTTCCATCTTTTGCCATTCGGTGGAATCCAACATCAGGGGAAGATTGACGTTGGTCACCAGACGGCTGACGAGAGCCTGCATATCCGCTTCACCGTCTCTGCCCACATAGTCGACATTGACGTCCAGTACGTGGGCATTTTCCTTGACTTGTTCCCGCGCCACCGCAACCAATCCATCCCAGTCTTCGCTGTTCAACAATTCGCGAACTTTCTTAGAACCGCTGGCATTCAGGCGCTCACCGATAATCAGAAAGGAGTTGTCCTGGTGGTAAGGCGTGACGCCGTAGATGGAAGCGGCAGCTGGCTCGTAGTGGATCGCTGGCCTGGGATCTGATGTGCGGGCCTGGCCGCCCCTCACCGGCCTGGGGGCAGCCTTGAGATCCCTGGAGAGCTCCACCAGGGAGGCAATGTGGGCAGGAGTGGTGCCACAGCACCCGCCGATCACCTGCACGCCGAGATCTTCGACAAAATGCATCAACTGCATTTTCATCTGGGTGGGGGTCAATCGGTAGTGGGCAACGCCACCCACGTTTTCCGGCAAGCCGGCATTGGGAATACAACTGACGACAAAGGGACTGTGCTCACTGAGATAGCGGATGTGCTCCTTCATCTGCTCTGGTCCGGTGGCGCAGTTGAGACCAAGTACATCGATGGCAAAGGGCTCCAGGATGGCTACCACCGATGCGATATCTGATCCCACGAGCATCGTTCCGGTGGTTTCCATCGTGACCGACACCATCAGGGGCACACGACGCCCCACCTTGAGGTAGGCCGCTTCGAGACCCATCAAGGCGGCCTTGATCTGGAGCACGTCCTGACATGTTTCCACGATCATCAGATCCACATCTCCCGCCAACAGGCCTTCAGCCTGTTCCTGGAAGGAGTCCTTGAGGATGTCAAACGAGATGTGCCCAAGGGTGGGCAGCTTGGTGGTGGGGCCGATGGACCCAGCCACAAAGCGGGGTTTCTCTGGCGTGCTGTATGCATCAGCCATCTCCCGTGCCAGTTGCGCGGCTCGTTGATTGAGAGCAAACGCCTGATCTTCCAGTCCGTATTCCGCCAGCACGATGGAAGTGGAGCCAAAGGTATCCGTCTCAATGACGTCGCAGCCGGCTTCGAGAAATTGGCGATGGACGGTTTGCACCGCATCGGGCCGGGTGAACACCAGGTTCTCGTTACAGCCTTCCAGGGCCGCTCCACCGAAATCCTCGGCTGTCAGATTCAGGAGCTGGAGCGAGGTGCCCGTGGCGCCATCGAAAACGAGAACCGGTCGATCGGCGCTGTGCAGGCGCTCGAGAAAACCGCTGCGCTGCAGAGCCTTGGCTGGGGTGGAAGGAGCCAGCATCAATCCTCGATCCTGATCCGAGTAACCCAATGTTCATACTCAGGATCACGGCCCTCCGTGATGCGGGTGATCCGATCTCTCAGCTGCTCCATCACCGGCCTTGAGGTGGGAAGTTCTGTTGTCTCCACGCAACGCACCGGGGTGATGCGTGCGGCGGTGCCGCTCAGAAACACCTCATCGGCAATGAATAACTCACTTTTATCGACAGCCCTCTCAATCACTGGGATTCCCATTTGCGGTGCTAATTCAAGAATACTAGCCCTGGTGATCCCCTCCAGAATGTCCTGATCGACCCCTGGAGTGATCAGGTTTCCATCCCTGACGATAAAAAGATTCATGCCGCTAGCCTCACTCACTTTTCCCCTGCTATTCAGCAACAAAGCCTCATCAAACCCGCTCTTGACGGCCTCCGTTTTCGCCAGAGAACTGGTGATGTAGGCCCCACTGATCTTGCCCCGTAAGGGCAAGGAGCGATCTTCCTGCCGGGTCCAGCTGCTGATACGGCAGGACACGCCATCGGGTGAGAGATAGTCGCCCATTTCAATGCCATACACAAGGAAATCAGTGACCACGTCATGCAGCCTGGGGGAAATCCCCAGCCCGCTGGTGTACACGAATGGACGCATGTAGAACGGCTTTGTTGGTCGATTGGCCTGGATGAAGGTCCGGATCACCTCCATCACAGTCTCTTCACTGAGGGTGGTCTGCAGCAGACGGGCACTCTGGCTCAGTCGGCGTGCATGCCGATCGGCACGGAAGAGGAGAATCTCCTTGGGGTCGTCGGGATTGGGCAAGCCACGCATGCCACCGAATGCTCCAGTGCCGTAATGCAGGGCGTGGGTGGCCACCGAGAGGGTGGCATCGGCAAAGGGCACGCACTTGCCGCCGAACCAGGCAAAGGGGAGGAACTGGTGCATGGGGCCCATCAAGTTGGCCCGATCTTCTCACCGCAGCCAGCAGGATGGGGAGATGCATCGCCCTCCAACCACATCCGGCCCCGCTGATCTTGATGGTGACGCCCCGGCGTTCCTGAACCATCCGCCAGCGGATCTTGTCCTGCTCAGCAGCGCGGAAACGGATTTGTTGGCCCTGGCCAGGGTGATGGAGCGCCGTTCCCTCCCCTTCCGAGTCCAGGGACTCCCATTGGCCAAGCTCACCCACCCAGCGGTGGTGGACCACTACCTCAGCAACTCCCTGGCGGGCACCCGCGTGGTGGTGGTGCGTCTACTGGGCGGGCGGGGCCACTGGAGTTACGGCATCGATCAGTTGCGCCTCTGGCAGGACAGGGCACCAGGGCGTCAGCTTCTCGTCCTGGCAGGCACCCCGGAAGAGGATGGGGTGCTGGGGTCGCTGGCCAGCGTGGGTGAAGCCCTCAATCTGAGCCTGGCTCGCTGTTTCCGGATTGGTGGGGAAGGCAACCTCCTGCTTGCGCTGGAGGCCCTCGAGGCTCTTCTGCAGGGCGAGACACCCAAACCACCAACCCCCATCGAGGCCCCCGATCCCCTCCCCCACGACTGGCGGCAGGATCCAGGACCAAGGGTGGGCGTGGTGCTCTACCGAGCCCTGCTTCAGGCGGGAGATACAGCCCTGATGGACAGCCTGCTTTCCGCCTTACGGGAGAGGGGGCTTAGCCCTCGTGCCCTGTGGGTGAGCAGCCTGCGGGATGAGGCCATCCAGGCAGGCGTTGCGGATTGGTTCACCCAGGAAAAGGTTGAGGCGGTGCTGTGCGCCACAGCCTTCGCCTCCGTGACGGCTGCGGAAGCTGGGCTGGGGGCACCCCTGTGGGAGCGTCTGGATGTGCCGGTGCTCCAGCTCCTCACCAGCGGCACCCCGCGGGAGCGGTGGAGTGGAAGTTCCGTTGGTCTTGGCCCCGTGGATCTCAGCCTGCAGGTGGTGCTGCCCGAGCTGGATGGTCGGGTGACCACCCGAATTGGTGCCTTCCGGGAGCCCCTTTTGAAGGGGATCAACCCCGCAGCCCATTCGACCCCTTCCCTGTCCTCTCTTGTGCCGGATCCGGCACGGCTCACCTGGGTGACCGAGCTTCTTGCCCGTTGGCTGGAGCTCCGGCGGACGCCAGCCGATCGACGGCGCCTCGCCCTGGTGTTGGCCAATTACCCCAATCGCAATGGGCGTCTGGCCAATGGCGTTGGCCTGGATACACCCAGCAGCACGGCCGGGATGCTCCAGTCCCTTGACACAGCTGGATACGACCTGGGAGAGGCGGACTCGCTTCCTGCCAATGGGGCGGCTCTGATGGCCCAGCTCTTGGGAGGGCGCACCAACGATCCCGAAAGTGATCACCGACCGGCCCTGGATTGGCTACCGCTGGAGGTCTACCGGGCCTGGTATGACAGCTTGCCCTCCGTAGGACGTCAGACCCTGGAGCGGGCCTGGGGTCCTCCGGAAGACGATTCCTCCCTCGGCAAGCATCCCCATGGCCGCGCGTTCCCCATCCATGGGGTGAGGTTT
>JBIIHR010000113.1:0-4931 GCA_044235655.1 Cyanobium sp.
TGCCCCGGATGGGACTCACGATGGCCCGCTGCTCGCCGCAGATGGCATTGAGGAGGCTCGACTTGCCCACGTTCGGCCGGCCCACGATGGCCAGCTGGATGGGGTCCTCCCCCTCTTGCTCCGGAGCCGGAGGGAGCAGGGTCACCAGTTGATCCAGCAGATCGCCCGTGCCGGCGCCATGGATGGCGGAGATGGCATAGGGCTCTCCCAGCCCCAGGGTCCAGAACTCCGAGGCCATGGCCAGGCCCTGCTGGGGCGACTCGCATTTGTTCACGGCCACCAGCACGGGCACCTTCTGGAAGCGGAGCCACTCAGCAATGCTTTCGTCGGCGGCGGTGAGGCCCTGCTGCCCATCCACCACCAACACGGCCGCCGCGGCCTCCTCCAGGGCGAGCTTGGCCTGCTCCCGGATCTCCGGCAGAAATTCACTGTCGTCAGCAAACACCAGGCCACCGGTATCCACCACCTTGAAGTGGTGATCGCGCCAGAAGGCCTCCTGATAGGTGCGATCCCTGGTGACGCCGGGCTGATCGTGCACGATGGCCTCCCGGCTGCGGCAAAGCCGGTTCACAAAGGTCGACTTCCCCACGTTGGGGCGCCCGAGGATGGCCACCACCGGAAGAGCCACGCTGTAAACCCATCCATCTGGTGCTATCAAGACCCTACCGCGCGGACCCATCTGACGAGGAACGGTTCCCAAGGGGCAACCAGCAAATTGGCCAAGTCCAGAGCTGGAGCGGTAGAGCTGCTGTTAAGTGTTGGCCACGGATTTCGGCGTTGGCCATGGATTTCGGCCTCTCAGAGCCTTCGCCGCCCACCATCACTCCCATGCCAGCGGAGGGAGCATCCCGTCAGGTTTTGCCGGTGAGAACGGTTGTTCTGTGCTGCGATGGCCTTTATCAGCGCACGCTGGTGCAACGGGCACGGAGCCGCTTTCATCTGGTGGGTGTTGTTGTGCAGCATCCGCCCCAACCCTCGCCCTCTCGGCGGTGGGATCGTTTACGCCGCTATCGAGATCCCCGGGCTGTGCTGCGCCAGGCCTGGTCTCGACTGGCTCTGCGGCCCTATGAGCGCCGCGGCCGGGAGCTGGAGGATCGCCTGTTCCGGCCGGATGGTCTCGAACCCGCCCTCCCGGTGGACGTGCCGGTCCATCACACCTCGGCGATCAATGGTGCAGAGACGGTGGACGTCCTGCGGGCCATGGCTCCGGACTTGATTCTGGTGAACGGCACCCAGCTCCTGCGGGAACCGATCCTCTCCCTGCGGCCCCAGATCCGCCATGGAATCGTGAACCTGCACACCGGTCTCTCCCCTTATTCCCGGGGCGCCAACTGCAATCTCTACATGGTGCTGGAAGGCCATCCGGAACTGGTGGGGGTGACGGTGCATCACATCGATCCAGGGATCGACAGCGGCGACATCATTCGCTCGGCCCAGGTGCCGATGGAGCCAGACGACAACTTCGAAACCATCGATGTGCGGAGTTTTGATGTGGGCATCAACCTGCTGCTGGAGGGCGCCAGCGAACTGGTGGAAGGCCGGGCCCTCCGGGTGAATCAGTGGGAAAAAGGCAAGTTGTTCCTGCAACGCACCGGCTACCACTACGAGCCCTGGCAGCGGCTCCAGGCCAATCGGCTCCTGAAGCGGGGACTGCTGCGCGACTACCTGGCCCACAAGGCGGCCCGGGACGCCGGACTCCGGCTCGTGGGAAGCGCTGAGGAGGGTGTGGAAGCCCGGGGGAGCCTGGTCTGATGGCGCTGCTGAAACGGGTGGCCAACAGGGGGCTTGATCTGCTGTTCGTTCCCGGCACGGGCCCCCTCTGGCGCCAACGGCTGAAAGGCCAGATCCTCTGCCTGCTGTATCACCGGGTGGATACGCCCGGCCGGATCCCCTTCCTCGATCGCTACGGCGTGCCGCCGATCCCCCCCCAGGAGCTGAAAGACGAACTGGCTTTTCTCCTGGCCAGGGGGGCAGAGTTTCTCACCTTCGCCGATCTGCGCCGAGGCCATTTCCCTGGCCCAGATCGCTTCGGGGTGATTGTCTGCTTCGACGATGGCCTGCGCTGCAACTACACCACGGGCCTGGAGGTGCTCGACGCGCTCCAGATCCCTGGCGTGATCTTTCAATCGACCGCCCTGGTGGGTGCCACCACCCTGATCTGGGAGCACACCCTCTACGCCCACGGTTTTAATCCTCAGCAGGCGGCCGTGCTGCAGGACCTGGCCCATCGCCGCCTGCCCTCCAGCAGGCCCTATGTCGGCGAGGCCCTCGTGGCCCATCTGCGCGATGAGCAGCCGGTGGGGGATGTGGAAGCGTTGCTGGCCGAGGTAAGCGAGCGTACCCACAGCTCCAGGGAGCTAGAGGAGCTGGCGCAGACGCTTTACCCCACCGCCGATCACTTGCGCTCCCTGCGGGGCGGCCCCCATGAGATCGGCAGCCACGGCCACCATCACTATCCACGCAGCGGCATCGACGAACAGACCTTCCGCGCCGAGTTGATCCGTTCCCGGGACGACCTCGAAGCGATCCTGGGTCAGCGGCCCTCGGCCTATTCCTATCCCTTCAACAGCCACGGCCCCGGCGACGCTGCAATCTGCCAGGAGCACTACGACCAGGTGGCCACTGTGGACGCCCGGCCCATCACCCGGTCCACGCCCTTCCACGAACTGCCCCGCTGCACCTGGCCCGGCCCCCTGCGCCATTCCCTGCAGCGCCGCCGCTGGCTCCTCACCGGCCATCTCTGAGGCCTGCGTCCTTAACCCCGGATCCTCAGCCCACCGGCAGGTCCCCGGGATGGCCGCAGCGCGGATCCACCGGGGGCGCCAGCAGGGAAGGGAGGGGTCCGATGTCAGGGAGGGGGGCGCCCTGCTCCGCCAGCTGGGCCAGCAGCCAGTTCACGGCGGTGGCCCGGCGGGTGCGACGGGGATAGAGCTCTCCGATGCGGTAGCCGGCGAACCCGAGTTGCTGCTTCAGCAACTGCTTGTGGGCGGCCGGCACGGAGCGGGTGAGGGCCACGCTGGCGGGCCGCTGGGCGATCACCTCCGGCGCCTGGGGGAAGGCCCCAGCCCAAGAGGTGGGCGTTTCAGCCCCCGCCACCCAGGGGCTGGGGATGCTCCCATCCCCTGGGGCCGGCAGGTAGCCCAGCCGCTGCCACACCAGCTCACACACGAAGCGGTCGCTGGTGCGATCCGCCAGCACGGCCTCCAACAGGGCACGGCTGAGGGGGTACGCGTTGGGAAGGGGAGCTGGGACGGAGGGCATCGCGCTGGCATCCGACAATCGGCTCACCATGATGGCCAAGCTCTCCCCACCCCTTGCCCTCGCTGGCAACGGCACACCCAGGCATCTCCGCTGCCGGGTGCTGCAATCCCCCCTGGCCGGCGTGAGCGACCAGGTGTTCCGGGGGCTGGTGCGGCGCTGGGCTCCAGACGCCTTGCTCTTCACCGAAATGGTGAACGCCACGAGCCTGGAGCTGGGCCACGGCCGCAGGAAGGTGGAGGAGCTGGCCGAGGAGATCGGCCCCATTGGCGTCCAGTTGTTGGATCACCGTCCAGGTGTCATGGCGGAAGCCGCCCGACGGGCTGAGGCCGCAGGCGCCTTCCTGATCGACATCAACATGGGCTGCCCGGTGAAAAAGATCGCCCGTAAGGGGGGGGGCAGCAGCCTCATCCGCGATCCGGATCTGGCGGTCCGCATCGTGGAAACGGTGGCCGCGGCCGTCGCCATTCCGGTGACGGTGAAGACGCGGCTGGGCTGGTGCCACGCCGAAACAAGCCAGGGGGCCAGCCCAGCCGTGGCCTGGTGCCAACGGCTGCAGGAAGCCGGCGCCCAGATGATCACCCTCCATGGCCGCACCAGGGAGCAAGGCTTCCGCGGCCACGCCGACTGGCCGGCCATCGCGGCGGTGAAACGGGCCCTCACCATCCCCATGGTGGCCAACGGCGACATCAACTGCCCGGCCGATGCCCTGCGCTGCCTGGCCATCACCGGTGCTGACGGGGTGATGGTGGGACGGGGCACCATGGGATCCCCCTGGCTGGTGGGCCAGATTGCCTCGGCCCTGGCAGGCCAGCCCGTGCCCCCCACCCCCGGCCCGGCCGATCGGCTGGCCTTGGCCCTGGAACAACTGGAGAGCCTGCTGGCGCGCCATGGCGACCATGGCCTCCTGATCGCCCGCAAGCACCTGGCCTGGACCTGCACCGGTTTCGACGGAGCGCCCCAGCTGCGCCACGCCCTGATGGCCGCCGCCAGCCCCGCAGCGGCCCTGGCCCTGCTGGATGAGGCCCAAACCCGCGTGGCGGCGCTGAGCTAAGGCAGAACGGGAGGCCAGCTGGAGCGGATCAGCAGCAGGGAGAAGTAGGGCTGGGCCTCTGCTGGAACGGCGGCCGCGGGCCCCAACCACTGGTCGGGCCAGCCCACCCGCTGGGCCAGAAGCGCATGATCCAGCAGTTCCCGGGCCACCAGGCCCTGGCGCACCCAGGGCCAGCGCCGGCCGAGCTTGAGCAGCACCAACACCCCCTCCCGGTGGGTGGCCAGAAGCTGGTCCAGGGCCTCGGGGGTGTCGGGGGTGGGGCGGATCAGCAGGGGCTCCTGCTGCAGGGCCAGGGGCCAGGGCCCAGGAGGGCCACAGGCGGCGGCGGCGGCCGCCGCCAGGGAGGTGATGCCCGGCACCACCTTCAACGGCACGGTGGGATGGCGGGCCGCCAGAGCCAGCAGGACGTAGGAGCCGGAGGCATAGAGGGAGGCATCCCCCTCACAGAGCAGAACAACCGCCTGCCCGGCGGCCACTTCGGAGGCCAGGACCCCTGCGGCGTCATGCCAGGCCAGGCGGCGGGGCTGGGCCTCCTCCACCATCGGCAGCACCAGGGGCAACCGCCGCTGGTTGGGGGCGATCCAGGGCGCCGCAATGCGGGCGGCCATGCCCTCGCCTC
>JBIIHR010000114.1:0-4910 GCA_044235655.1 Cyanobium sp.
AAGGAAGCGGGCGGCGGGAATCGAACCCGCATCATCAGCTTGGAAGGCTGAGGTTTTACCACTAAACTACGCCCGCAAAATGGGACCGCACGGGGCCCCTAAGGCATTCTCCCACAGCCCCCCCCGCTCCCTCCAGAGCGTCCCGGGAGCGTGGCACGCCGCGACACCTCAAGCATGATGACCTGCGGTGATCAGCAGGACCTTTTGACCCTTTCCCCCTCCTCTCCATCTCCGGAAGGTCAGAGCCACGCTCTCCTCCCTGGTGGGGAAAGGCGCTTGATGGTGTCTTACGGCCTCGGGGATGCGGGCACCGGCATGGCGGCGTCCCTGATTGGCTTCTATCTGTTTGTGTTTTACACCTCCGCGGCCGGGCTTCCCCCCTGGATGGCCGGGCTGGTGCTGATGCTGGCCCGCATCTGGGATGCCATCAACGACCCCGTGGTGGGCTGGCTCAGCGACCGGACGCGCCATCCCAACGGGCCCCGCCTGCCCTGGATGCTCTGGAGCGCCATCCCTCTGGGGGCGGCCATGGCGGCGATGTGGTGGCTGCCCCCCGGTAGCCAATGGGTGAAATTCACCTATTTCGTGGCCATCTCCGTGGTGGCCAACAGTCTCTACACCTGCGTCAACCTGCCCTACACCGCCCTGATGGCGGAGCTCACCCCCAGCACCACCCTGCGGACCCAGCTGAACCGAGCCCGGTTCACCGGCTCGATCATTGCGGGCCTGGTGGGGATCGTGCTGGGGGGCGTGCTGCTCAAGGACCATGCCAACCCTGCGAGCTACGGGAAACTCGGTCTGCTCTCCGGCCTGGTGATCAGCGCCAGCACCCTCGCCTGCTGCTGGGGTATCGCCCCCACCGCCCGCCTGGCTCAGCAGCCCAACTCCAGCCAGGGCTCCACCCGCCGCCTGCTGGGGCGGATCGGCCACAACGGCCGTTTCCTGCGGGTGCTGGGGCTCTATCTCCTGCTCTGGTGTGCCCTCCAGCTGATGCAGACCGCCGCCCTGATCTTTCTACCCGTGGTGATGCGGCTGCCCGAAAGCTGGAGCAACTGGATCCTTCTGCCCTTCCAACTGAGCACCCTGGCGGGCCTCCAGTTGTGGACCTTCGTGAGCCACCGGCAAGGGAGGCTGCGGGCCCTCGCTTGGGGCGCGGGCTTCTGGGTGGCGGGATGCCTGGCGGCCATGCTCCTTTCTCCCCTCAACGGCCAGCTCGCCCCTCTGGCCACCGCCTCCAACCAACTCCGACTGGCCGCTCTGGTGGCGGCGATCCTGGTGGTGGGGCTGGGGGCCTCCACGGCCTACCTGATCCCCTGGTCGTTGCTGCCCGATGCCATCGATGTGGATCCAGAAAAACCCGCGGGTCTCTACAGCGCCTTCATGGTGTTCGTGCAGAAGCTCTGCATCAGCCTTGTGCTGTTCGGCTTCGGCAGCCTCATGTCCCTAAGCGGCTACCTGCCGGCCCTGGGGAGCCAGCAACCCCAATCGGCCCTGGTGGCCATCCGGCTCTGCATGGGCCTCATTCCCGCCCTGCTCGTGGTGCTGGGCCTGGTGGTGATGCGCCACTGGCCCCGGGGCAACGAACCCCAACTGGCGCCATGACGGCAAGTCGTAGGCGACGCCCATCAACGCTGCCCCGCTGGCTGACCCGCCTAGGCACGAGCCTGATGCTGGGCGGGCAAGCGGTGAGCGCCATTGCCAAGGGGCATATCCATGGGGGGGATCTGTTGGCCGAGCTCCTGGAGGCTGGCCCGGCCAGTGTGCTGATCGTGCTGATCACGGGGCTGGCCGCAGGCACGGTGTTCAACATCCAGGTGGCTGCCGAGCTCTCCCGGCAGGGGGCCAATGCCGCCGTGGGGGGCCTGTTGTCGCTGGGCCTCTCCAGGGAGATCGCCCCCCTCCTCACGGCGATGCTCCTGACGGGCAAGGTGGCCACCGCCTATGCCGCCCAACTCGGCACGATGAAGGTGACCGAACAGATCGACGCCATCACCATGCTCCGCACCGACCCGGTGGACTACCTGGTGGTGCCCAGGCTGTTGGCCCTGGTGATCATGTCGCCGGTGCAATGCCTGCTGTTTTTCTGGATGGCCCTCTGGTCGGGCCAGCTGAGCAGCACCCTGCTTTACAGCATTCCCCCGAGCGTGTTCTGGACGTCCGTTCGCACCTGGATGGAGCCCGATGACGTGCCCTCCATGCTGTTGAAATCCGTGATCTTCGGCCTGATCATCGCCGTGCTGGCCTGCGGCTGGGGACTCACCACCAAAGGGGGGCCCAAGGAGGTGGGGACCAGCACCACCGGGGCCGTGGTGATGATCCTGGTGAGTGTGGCACTGGCCGATGTGGTCCTCACCCAGATCCTGTTTGGGAGCTGACAACCTTCAACACCAGCCAGAATCCCAAGTCATGCAAACCACAAACAGCCATGGCGATGTCTTCCACCGCTGAAGCCCAGGCGGTCGACGGGGAGGTCACCCTGGCGCCCCGCTTCTGGGTACCCCTTGGGCTGACCTTGATCGCCGCCCTGGTGCTGGCGGGCACCCCCCGCTGGGGCGGCGCCCCCTGGTTGGGGCTGGCCCTGCTGGCCTTCGCCACCTTTCTGATGGTGCAAACTGCGGTGCTGCGTCTTTGCTTCAACGCCGAAGCCCTCCTGGTGCTGCGCAGCGGCAAGGAGATCCGCCGCTTTCCTTACAACGAATGGCTCGCCTGGCGCCTCTTCTTCCCAGCCGTGCCCGTGCTGTTCTATTTCCGAGAGCAGAAGAGTGTGCACCTGTTGCCCGTGCTCTTTGATGCCACCGCCCTGCGGGCCCAGCTTCACCAACGGGTGCCCCTTCCCGACGCCGCCCCCCAGCCATGACCGACACCACCTCCCCCACCGACGCTCTGCCACCCGAACCAGCCGCGGGTGAAGGCCAACAGCTGGTGGCCCTGGCGCTCCAGGAGCTGCAGTTGAAGCGGGCCAGCCTGGAAGGCGAAATCGCTGAACTGGAGGCACGCAAGAGCCAGCTCAACGCCGAAATCAACGGCACCTTCAGCGGCCAGTCGGAGGAGATTGCCAAGCGGGTGCGGGGGTTTCAGGACTATCTGGTAGGTGCCCTCCAGGACCTGGCGGCCTCCGCCGAGCAGGCCCAACTGGTGAGCCAACCCCTACTGGTCCAACCCTCCACCCTGGATCAGCAACGGGCTGCGGAGGCTGCCGCGCCGCAGGCACCCCCCGCAGCGGCGGGCCTGTTCGGCCAGGACGAGGAGGTGATCCGGGCCTGGTTGGCCAGCTTCCAGGGCCAGCCCGACTTCTCCGCCGATCCCTGGCGCCTGCGCCGCACCCTGGATGGGGAAGGGGCTGCCCTGCTCGAAGACTGGTTTCTCCGGCAAGGGGGTCGGGGAGCCCAGCCCAGCCGGGGCACCCGCCTGCGCAATGTGGTGGTGGCCTCAGCCGCCATCACCATCCTCGGAGATCTCTACGGAGACCGCTTCCAGACCCTGGTGATGGCGAGCCAGCCAGAGCGGCTGGGCGAGTGGCGGCGGGGGCTCCAGGATTGTCTGGGGTTGAGCCGGGAGGATTTCGGGCCCAACAGTGGAATCGTGCTCTTCGAGCGGCCCGAAGCCCTGGTGGAGCGCGCCGACCGCCTGGAGGAACAGAACGAGCTGCCGTTCATCGTGATCGATGCGGCAGAACGGGCGATTGACATTTCCGTACTGCAATTCCCCCTTTGGCTGGCCTTCGCTGGCACCCCCATGGAACTCACGGCTGAGGATGACCTCTACTGACCCCCTGACCTCCATGCTGCTTCCCCTTGCCCTCCTGCTTCTGGGCTATCTGCTCGGCTCCATCCCGTTTGGGTATCTGGCCGCTCGCCTACTGAAAGGCATCGACATCCGCCAAGAGGGCTCCGGCTCGACAGGAGCCACGAACGTGTTGCGGGTGGTGGGGAAGGGGCCAGCCCTGGGGGTGTTTCTGCTGGATGTGTTCAAGGGCACCGCAGCCGTGCTGGTGGCGAAAGGGTTGTTGGCGGCCTCTCTGGGAGGCACGGCGCTGGATGCCTGGGTGGTGGGCGCTGGCCTGGCGGCCCTGGCCGGCCACATCTGGCCCGTGTGGTTGGGCTGGCGGGGGGGAAAGGCCGTGGCTACAGGACTGGGCATGTTGCTGGGCCTGGCCTGGCCCGTGGGCCTCGCCTGCTTCGGAGTCTTCCTCACGGTTCTGACCGTGAGCCGAATGGTGTCCCTCTCCAGCATGGTGGCCGCGGTAGCCCTGCCCCTGCTGATGCTGGGTTGGTTCCCCAATCATGGAGGGTTCCGCCCTGCCTACCTGGCATTGGCGCTCATCACCACCTTCCTGGTGCTCTGGCGCCATCGGGCCAACCTGGCGCGGATCCTGGAGGGCACCGAACCCCGGCTCGGCAGCACCAAAGCCTCCTAGCCCAGCTCCCTGCTGCGCTGGGCGGCAGCGAGAACCGCTTCCAGCAGGGTGGAACGCAACCCCGAACGCTCGAGCTCTCGCAGGCCAGCCATCGTTGTCCCCGCCGGACTGCTCACCATGTCCTTGAGCTGGGCGGGATGGAGATTCTTCTGCTCCAACAAAGCAGCCGTTCCTGCGAGGGTGCGCAGGGCCAGGCTCTGGGCGAGCGATCGGGGCAGACCAGCAGCGACCGCACCATCCGCCAATCCTTCCGCCACCAGAGCTACAAAGGCAGGTCCTGAGGAAGTGAGGGCCAGAAAGGCATCCAACTGGGGCTCCGGCAGGGCCCATACCTCACCGACCCGGGAAAAGAGCTGTTCCAGCCAGGCCCGCTGCTCGAGGGGGGGCTCCTGCCCCCAGGCCAAGGCAGTGAGACCGCAACGCACCAGGGCCGGGGTATTGACCACAGCCCGCACGCAGATTCGGGTGGGGAACAGGTGCTGGAGGCGGTTCA
>JBIIHR010000115.1:0-4890 GCA_044235655.1 Cyanobium sp.
TGAACGTGAACCCTGCTAGGGATTGCACCAGCCACATTGGCCGGGATCAGCCACCACCAGCCCATCCCTGCGAGGCTTTTCTTCCTCGTAGGGACAAAGCCCACATCCCCAAACCTCCGCCAACACCAGCTCTGTTGGCAGGCCGCACCCTCCGCAGGTCAGCCCAGGTCGCTGAGCCACCATCCCCCAACCAGGGGTCTGGCAAGCCGGACAAGGGGTGGCAATGCGGCGTACCAGCCGGAAAGCAAGGGTCCGGATGGCTGCCATGCGAGTGGGGTTGCAATGGGCCCGCATGTCCGTTTCCAGAACAGCCAGCCCGTCAGGGGAGCCGGCAGCCGCCCGATGCAGCGCGCGCTCCAGGTCCTCCCAGCTGCGTAGTCCTTTCTCCACCGTCCCATGGGTCTCCCGCGTGTGGGCCCGCACGATGAGCGCATGGCGGGGAAAATCCACCTGCTGTAGCCAGCGCTCCAGATCCGGATCAAGCCCGGTGGGTGAGGGAGGCGAAACGAGGCGATGGGCGAAATTCGTGCGGCGTGCCAACAGCTGCTCCCGGAGCATCAGTCCCCGCTGCTGATCCAGAAACACCATGCACTCCATCCCTGCTGCCAGAAAGGGCAGGTGGGGATGGGGGCCAAAGCTCCCCTCGCTGGCTATAGCCAATACCGTGCCGCCCTCTCTCAGGGCAGCCTCCGCCTTGGCGATGCAAGCCTCCAGCGCATCCCCCTGGCGCTGCACAGTGCCGCAGAAGCTGCCAAGGGCGTCCGTATCCACGCTCTCCACATGCAGCAGCTCCGCACCCAGCCCCCAGCGCAGGGGCCGACCGATCACCCTCTCCTTGCCGTGGCGGGTGGCCAGGGCCACCACTTGGCCGGCGTAGGGACGGGGAGCGGACAGCACGGCGAGAGGGCAGGCGAACAACGGTTAAGGGGAGGGTTGGATCGCCTCCGCCATGGCAGGCTCGGTCTCGGCCGGGATCACCAGGCGCAACAGGATCGGCGCCAGGAAGGTGGTGCCGATCACCATCAACAGGATGGCGGCCTCCAGCGACGGGGTGAGAATGCCAGCCTGACGGCCCAGGCCCAGGAAGATCAGGCCCACTTCACCGCGCGGCATCATGCCAAGGCCTACCACCAGGCGGTTGGTGGGTTCCTTGCTGACATAACTCCAACCGGCAGCCACCTTGCCGACGATCGACACCACCAGCAAAAAGGCGGCCACGATCAAGCCCTCGTGGTTGGCGGGATTGAACGGATTCAGCACCGAGAGATCCATGCCGGTGCCGATCAACACGAAAAACACCGTGGCGAAGAGGGCCACCAAGGGTTTAACCGCTTTATCAATATCTTCGGTGTGCTTGGAAGCACTAAGAATCAGGCCGGCGGCGAAGGCCCCCAGGGCGGCCTCAAGGCCGATGGCCTGGGCAGCAAAGCAGCAGAGGGTGAGCACCACAAAACTGGCCACGGCCACATCGCCTGGGGCCTTGAGATGGTCCACAACCCAATCGAACAGGGGCGCGGCTGTGCGGCTGAGCACCAGGGCCACGGCCACAAAGGCCACCGCCGCCAGACAGAGCCGCATCACCGGGCCAAGGCTGAAGGCTCCCCCACCCACGATGGCCACCACCACAGCCAGGATCACGATGCCCAGAATGTCGTCCAGCACCGCGGCACCGATCACGATCTGGCCCTCGCTTCGCTTGAGCCACTTCAGCTCTCCGAACACACTGGCGGTAATGCCGATGGAGGTGGCCGTCATGGCTGCGCCAGCGAACACCGCCGGGATCAGCGGCACATGGAACAGGTAATAGAGCCCTGCGGTGCCGAGGGCGAAGGGCAGCACAACCCCGGTGACGGCCACGGTACCGGCCTGCACCCCCACGGCCACCAATTCATCCAACTCGCTCTCCAGACCCGTAAGAAACAACAGCGCAAACAACCCCAGCTGCGAGACGGTCTGCAGGCTGGGGAAGGTTTCGTCATAGATATGCCGCACCGCCTGCGGCGTGATATTGGTCAGCGAAGCCACCAGTCCGGAAAGTCCGCCGGACAGCTCCGCCTGGGTGCCGGGCGGGATGATCAGATGGAAGCCTGAAACGCCGATCAGCACGCCAGCCACCAGCTCCCCGAGGATCGTGGGCAGCTGAAGCCGCACCATCAGCTCAGCGATCGCGCGGGCGGCGATGAAAATCACCAGAAAACGGCCTACTTGCAGCAGGGTCTCGGCCGCTTCCAGCTGATGGGAGCTGATCTCCATCAGCAGCGGGGGGATCGGGAGCATGGCGGTCTGGAGAAGTGCCGGGGTTATAGGGATTCAGTCCGAGCATTGGGTAAGGCGAGCTGTGTCGCCCGAACACCCCTGAGGGAAAAGTGACGGGCCCCACCCAAATCCTTCAGACGCTCCCTATGGTTCCGCGAACCAAACGCCAATAGCGATGCGAATCGGTCCTGGCCGTGAATGAAGCCTGCCAAAGGCTCCTAAACCCACCTCTACAACCAACGTTCTGCCTACATCCTGAGGTTTCAAATTGTCTGACTTCATCAAGCTCTTTATTGAGCAACTTCAGTCACCAACGCTGGGTTTTCTGATCGGAGGCATTGTGGTTGCCGCCCTTGGCAGCCAGCTTGCTATCCCTGATTCGATCTACAAGTTCATCAGCTTCTTCCTGTTGATGAAGATCGGCTTGACGGGTGGAATCGCCATCCGAAATTCAAACCCTGCCGAGATTTTTCTTCCGGCGATTGCAGCGGTGCTTCTGGGCATTGTGATCGTGTTCATCAGTCGGTTCACCCTCGGCAAACTACCGGGCATCAAAGTTCCCGACGCCGTCGCCACCGGTGGCCTGTTCGGCGCCGTGAGTGGATCCACGCTGGCAGCGGTGCTGCCCCAGTTGGATTCGGCCAAGATCCCCTATGAGGCCTGGACGGCGGCCCTCTATCCCTTCATGGATATTCCGGCCCTGGTGACCGCGATCGTAGTGGCCAGCGTTTACCTCAGCAAGCAGACCGGTAATGAATCAGAAAAAGTGGAGATCTGGCCGATCATCAAGGAGAGTCTGCAGAGCTCTGCAGTTACTGCGCTGCTCCTGGGAGTGGCCCTTGGGATCCTTACCAAGCCAGAGCCAGTCTACGAAAGCTTCTTCAATCCACTGTTCCGCGGATTTCTTGCGATTCTGATGATCATCATGGGGATGGAAGCGGCCCAGCGGATGAATGAGCTGCGCAAGGTGGCTCAATGGTTCGCCATCTATGCCTTCTTTGCGCCGATCCTTCACGGCTTTCTGGCCTTCGGAGTGGGCCTTCTCATTCACAAACTCACGGGCTTCAGCATTGGCGGTGCGGTCGTGCTTGCGGTGATCGCGGCTTCCAGCTCCGATATCTCAGGCCCTCCCACCCTCCGCGCTGGCATCCCTTCAGCGAATCCGTCCGCCTACATCGGCGCCTCAACGGCTATCGGCACCCCCGTGGCCATCGCCCTGTGCATCCCGCTGTTCATTGGACTGGCCGAGGTGCTCCTGGGTGTAAAGCCCTGACACAATCCAACACCAACCATCTACGGTCAACGTCATGAGTCAACAGGTCTGGAAGCTGGTGATCGTTGCAGAGGAAGTCCTCTCCAAGAAACTCACCAAGCTCATCATGGAGACAGGTGCCACCGGATACACCGTGAGTGCAGCGGGTGGAGAAGGCACCCGCAATGTGCGCTCCACAGGAGATCCCAGTGTGTCCCACACTCTGGCCAATGTCAAAATCGAAGTGCTCACGGGAACTCGCGAACTGGCCGACAAGATCATCAGCCTGATCGAAGCCAAGTTTTACGCGAACTACTCGATCATCACCTACATCTACCCAGTGGAGGCCCTGCGAGATCACAAATTCTGAATGACCCCCTAACTGGGTTACCAGAATCAATCAGCAGCAGCAAAGGCCCCAGACAGGGATTGGGGTCTTTTTTATGGTTTCTCAGACGCGATAATCACCTGATCATGACAACCATGGTAGAGCTGGGAGCAATCACTTTGGGGCCTGCTGAATGCGACATAAAATAATTCAATGCCGCCTCGAATGCCCAAACCTTGGCTCATCAAAAGCCGGCAGACATGACAGCACCTTTCATAAGAATGGATCATTTGGCATGAATTCACTCCCCTCCTTTTCCTGAGCCATGGACCTCTTCAGCGACAAACGCTTTCTGAGCATCATCCACAGCTACGAACGCACCCTGGCCAAGACCCTCGCCCTGTTGCTGGCCGTGGTCATTGGCCTTGCAACCTTAGAATTGCTGCTGCAATCAGGGGTCAAGTTCACACAATGGCAGACGGATTGGTTTAACGGCGACTTAATCAAGCTGCTCGATCGCCTGTTGCTGATTTTCATCGCGCTGGAGGTTTTGCAGAATGTGATGGCCTATCTACGTGACCAGGTGGTACAGATCGAGCTGGTGCTCCTCACCGCGCTCACGGCTGTAGCGAGGAAAGTGATCGTGCTACCCCCAGGGACGGAGAGCAAGGCACCTCTGATGGCCGGCTTTGGCCTGATCGTGGTGGGCCTCGCCACGGCTTACTGGCTGATCCGCAAAGCGGGTCAGGGCGCCAATCGCTCCCTGGATACCGACCCCACGGACCTGGCCAATGATTAGCTGCGCTGATCAGGTTAATTTCACTTTCTGCGCCCCAAAAAGAATGCAGAAGCACCCAGGCATCCATTCCAGGAACTAAGGTCTGCCGACCCATTTCGCCTAGCCAACGATGCCTGCGCCACAGAAGCGCCCCCAGGGCCGCTGCGACGCACTCACCCTCAACATGCGTGCCATCGCGAGCACGCCTTTGCTATCCGCTGCAGAGGAGATCTGGCTGGCGCGCCAGGTACAGAAAGGCCGGCAATTACTGGAGGT
>JBIIHR010000116.1:0-4889 GCA_044235655.1 Cyanobium sp.
ATGAGGTATGCCGCCGGTCCTCGCCGGGCTTGAGGGGAGTGGAAATCGGCGGGCGTTCTGGCTTGGATCGCTGGCGCGACCCTTACAGCTGCGGGACAGCGCCGGACTCCAGGGACTCTGTGCACCGGACTTTCCCCCTTTCCTCCGTGGACTGACCCTCCACGGAACCGATGAACATCAATCTTACTGATGCGTGTTGAGCTGAAAGCCTCAGTCGCATTCAAGGCTGTCCTTAGTTGACACACCGGTCTGAGGATGGGACCCCTCCGCCCTGGCGCACAGGGATCGACGCTGGGCCCGATCCAGAACAGCACCGCTGAAATCCGCGTTCACAATGACGGCATCGGTAAAGCGGCTCTGCATCAACATGGCGTTGCGCAGCAGGGCTCCCCGAAGATCGGCCTTGTCCAGACGGGAGGCATAAACAACTGCATCCTGCAGATCCACATCCCGCAGATCGGCCCCTTGAAGATTGCTGCCGTTGAAGACAGCACCTCGCAGATCCGCGCCATGAAAATCCACCCCCTCCAGATCGGATTTGAGGAACTCCTGCTGCTGGAGGTTGCGACCATGCATGTCCGGCTCAATTTGCTGAAGAGCTCGCTGCCCCCTCAACTCTGGGGCCGTGATGGCCAGGGCTGAAGGGGGAAACAGCAGGGCAAACCCCAGCAGGAAAAGCACAGCCCCTCTCCAGATCCAGGCAGGGATGGGGGGGGATTCCATGGGCATGGCCGTTCGAGGCATGGCTGCAGCTCTACGCTTCAGGCTCAAGTTATGGCAGCCATGGCCCTGTCGTTGCGGGTGGTGGTCCCCCCCCATCCCCTGATCGCCCACTGGCTCACCCTCTTGCGGGATCGCTCCACCCCATCCCCCCTCTTCGCCACGGCCATGGGAGAACTGGGACGCTGGCTCACCTATGAAGCCCTCAGAGACTGGCTTCCCCATTGCTCCGTCCAGGTGGAGACCCCCCTGGGAACGACGGAAGGAACGGTGATCGATCCCGCCATCCCTCTGTTGGCCGTTCCCGTGCTTCGTGGGGGGCTGGGCCTCTGGCAAGGGGCCCAGGGGGTGGTGCCCTCCGCGAGGGTGTGCCATGTGGGCATTGATGCCCCTCCCGGTCAACCGTCCCACTGGTATCTCGATGACCTGCCTGCCGCAATTGACCAACGGGCGGGGATCCTGGTTTGGCTTCCCCAGCTGGCATCCGGCCGGACCCTGCTGGCTCTGCTGGAAAGGCTGCGGAGATCGGGAGTCGAAGGGGCTCGGCTGAGGGTGATCACCTCTCTGGCCTCCTCCCCTGGTTTAAAAGCTGTCGGAGAGGCCACAGATTCTCTGACCATTTATTGCGCTTGTATCGATCCCGAGCTCAACAATCAGGGGCAGATCCTTCCAGGATTTGGCGATCCTGCCCAAAGGTTGTACGGATCGACCGCCATGGGGGCAGACAACGGAGAGGGCACCTAGGCTGAACCAATTCCATGCCCTTGGCCGACTCCATGCCACAGACCCAGCGCCCCTCCGCTGCTTCGGATGGCGCCCCGATCCTCACCAGCACCATTCTCGGTGCTCTGGCAGGGGCCGGTGGCCTGGCCTGGTGGCTATGGCGCCAGAGCCAGCGCAGACAACTGGCCGAGCGGGAACGTCGGTTGCTTCGTCTTTCGCGCTTCCAGGGCGGGGTCGTTGCGGAGGAGCCAATCCTCTCGGAAGACTCCGGCAAAGCGGACGCGTTGCCCGAGCGGGTGCAACAACTCAACCATGCGATTGAAGAGGTGAGACGACAGCTGGAAGCGCTGGAAGCCCAGTCCTGATGCTGATTTCCAATGAACAGGAAGGGTGAAGGACCGTCAACCCATCGGGAACGAACGCAGTAGGGTCAAAAGGATTGGTTGAGCCAGCATGTTGCGATCCGACGCCATCACAAAGGGGATTCAACGCTCTCCTAACAGGGCCATGCTCCGAGCCGTGGGATTTGGGGATGGGGATTTTGGTAAACCGATCATTGGGATAGCCAATGGATACAGCACGATTACTCCGTGCAACATCGGCCTCAATGGCCTAGCGCAGCGGGCAGAAGAGGCCGCCCATCGCTCCGGGGCCATGCCCCAGATGTTTGGCACGATCACGGTCAGCGATGGGATCTCCATGGGCACTGAGGGGATGCGCTATTCCTTGGTGTCTCGAGAGGTCATTGCGGACTCGATCGAAACCGCCTGCAACGCCCAGAGCATGGACGGTCTGCTGGCCATCGGTGGGTGCGACAAAAACATGCCTGGCGCCATGTTGGCCATGGCTCGTATGAACATCCCCGCGGTGTTCATCTACGGAGGCACCATCAAGCCAGGAAAGCTCGGCGCCTGTGATCTCACCGTGGTGAGCGCCTTCGAGGCCGTGGGCCAATACAGCGGCGGACGGATCGATGAGAACCAACTCACGGCCATCGAGAAAAATGCCTGTCCAGGGGCTGGCAGCTGCGGCGGGATGTTCACAGCCAACACCATGAGTGCGGCCTTCGAGGCCATGGGTCTCAGCCTTCCCTTCAGCTCCACCATGGCGGCGGAGGATCAGGAGAAGGCAGATAGCGCGGCCCGCAGCGCCGAGGTGCTAGTGGAGGCCATCGCGAAAGATATCCGCCCTCGCGATCTCCTCACGCGTGAAGCCTTCGAAAACGCCATCAGTGTGATCATGGCTGTTGGTGGTTCCACCAATTCCGTGCTCCATCTTCTGGCGGTGGCCCGCACCGCCGGGGTGCCCTTGACGATTGAAGACTTTGAGACCATCCGGCAACGGGTGCCGGTGATCTGCGATCTCAAACCCAGTGGTCGCTACGTCACCGTCGACCTTCACAGAGCTGGGGGCATCCCCCAAGTGATGAAGCTCCTGCTGAACGCTGGCTTGCTCCACGGGGACTGTCGCACGGTAGAGGGACGCACCCTGAAGGACGTGCTTGCCGAAGTTCCGGATGCGCCTCCCGAGGGCCAGGACGTGATCCTTCCCCTCAGCGCTCCCCTTTATCCAAAGGGCCATCTGGCGATCCTGAAAGGCAATCTGGCCACCGAGGGCAGTGTCGCCAAGATCAGTGGGGTCAAGACCCCGATCCTCACGGGTCCAGCCCGGGTGTTTGAGAGTGAGGAAAGCTGCCTGGAGGCGATCCTGGCCGGCCGAATTTTGGCTGGAGACGTGATCGTGATCCGCTACGAGGGACCGGTGGGGGGGCCAGGCATGCGTGAAATGTTGGCCCCAACTGCGGCCATCGTGGGACAGGGACTCGGCGATAAGGTTGCCCTCATCACGGATGGTCGCTTTTCCGGGGGCACCTATGGACTCGTGGTGGGCCACGTGGCTCCGGAGGCTGCTGCTGGCGGCACCATCGGCCTTGTGCAGGAGGGTGACAGCATCACGGTGGATGCGGATCGTCTTTTGATTCAGCTCAACGTGGACGATGCTGAATTGGCGAGACGTCGCGTCACCTGGACGCCGATGCCGGCGCGCTACAAGACAGGTGTGCTGGGCAAATATGCCCGCCAGGTGAGTTCCAGCAGCCTTGGTGCGGTGACCGACCAACCCCCTTCATAACTACAGGGGTCTATCGGCCACGGGGATCAGCCCGCGGCCAGGAGGGCTCGCAAGCGGCGGGCCAGGGACTCCAAAGGGAGTCCATCCAGGGGTCTTTCGCATCGTTCCCCCTGGGGTCCCATCCAGACCGGATGGTTGCCATGCCAGAGAATGGGCCGATTCTCATCCTCCCGCCAGGAGAGGGTCAGGTTCAACTCTCCGCCGCTGAGATAGAGCTCCAGCTCCAGATCCTCCTCTATCAGGCGTTCACCCTCCGGAGAGCGGGCCTCCAGTCGCAAGCTGCAATCCTCGTCGTCTGGAGCGGAGGTCAGCACGACTCCATGGCGGAGAGGTTTGCGGCAGAGATCAGCGGCAGCAGCCACCAACCGGCTCAGGTCTGCATTAGCAGCATCAACCCAGGGCATCGATGGCCAGGAGTTCAAGGTGAATCGGACCAGGCCGGAAACCCGGATTAGGGCCGCCATCATCCCCAAAGCGGGAATGGAGCAGCTGAAGACGGGTGATGCGGGAGGGGTCAAAACGAAGGGTTAAC
Source organism: Cyanobium sp. (assembly GCA_044235655.1). Taxonomy (GTDB): domain Bacteria; phylum Cyanobacteriota; class Cyanobacteriia; order PCC-6307; family Cyanobiaceae; genus Cyanobium. The sequence goes on from JBIIHR010000116.1 coordinate 4,106, forward strand.
CCCAGGGGCAGTCCCTCCACAGGTCGTGCCCGCACAGAAGGGGTCAGGTCGGCAAACCGGATCGCCACCCGGGTTGCCCCCTCTGCGTTCGTCCCAAACTCCTGGACCCACCGGAGCCCTCCAGGAATCAGCTCGGTCAGACCTGCCACTCCATCGGCACAGGCCACGGCCAGCTTGAAGCGGCGCCCCTCCCCAAGGATCACCAGCTCCAACCCCTTGGCGGCAGAAAGATCCAAGGGGGGAGAAAACAAAGGAGAGCGCACGGAAATGAAGCCCCCTCCCTCTTCCACGACCTCCCCTTCGAAGCGCAAGCCCGGGGCATGGGCCGTGCACTCACCACGGCTTCGTCCCCCCATCACCGTGTCATTCAGAGCGTGCCAACCAAAGAAGGTTCCCCCGGGGAGAACGTTTCTCGGCTGGGGGCTGGAAGGCGGGGGAGAGAACGGGCTGGCTGGATCCATGGGAACAGAAGGCTGAGAACCACTCTGGCAAAGCCGAAGGACGCCCTAGGAGCGGCTTTCAGGGGCTGGTGTTTTCGGCCAGTCCAGAGGCCGCAGCGGCATCCGCCAGGATCAGGACCTCGCCCAAGGGGGAGACCAGGCGAGCAGGGGTTCGTTCCGGCGATTCCTGGGGATCCAGGAGCCTTTCCAAGGCTTGCCTTTTTCCTGCGCCACTCACAAGGAAAACCACCGATCGAGCCGCTGAGAGGGCCGGGGCTGTGAGCGTGATGCGAGGAAGGCCCTTCCCTGCTCCAGTGGTCACCCATCGGTCCCGCACAAGGGGT
>JBIIHR010000117.1:0-4870 GCA_044235655.1 Cyanobium sp.
CCCGAAGATTGCCGGGTGTGCCTGCTGAAGCGGACACGAAATAATCACCCCAACCCCCCACATAGCCCGTGGGCAGCCCACCCCCCAGGGAGGGTCGGATCAGATAGGCCGGACGGATCGGCGCCGCGGCCACCTGGGCATCGGCGGGGAGGGCTTGGTCCGCCTCAGGGCGGAGCGTGCGCTGCACGGCCGTATCCACCGGAATCACCCTGGAGGAAGGGCCCTCCGTAGCCCCAGCCCCGGTTTCCGCAGAGGCGGGAGCCACCGCCGGGATCAACTGGCTGCGCGGAGCCTCTCCCTCTGAATCCACCACGCGCCAGCGGCGCGGCGCAGACTCCAGCTGAGGCACCGCGGCGGCCCCGGCCGAGCCCACGCCCAACACCCCATCTAGGGCGAGGAGGAGCGTGAAGAGTGCAAGACGCCGCGCCAATGGGGGCCCGCAAGTGCCAGAACCGCAACCTAACGGGACCCGTCAAGCCACGGCTCGCCAAGGGGTGCGATTGCCATGGTGGATACTTCATCCCCCGCTTCCACGGCATCCAGCAGGGCCGAGAGCTGGGCCTTGGCTTCCGCCAGACCAACGGTTTGCATGACCAGTTAGTCAACTAAACAGTTCTCGACCTCAGAGCCGCGCTCGCGCCGAGCCAAGGGAGCGTCGGCCCCTGCGATAGGTTGGAAAGTCCGCCGTTGCTGACCGCACCTCCGCTGTCAGCCCCTGACGGGCCACCCCAGGCCCGAGGCGACCACGACGCTTCCCATGACCCAGCCTTATTACGAAACGATGTACATCCTCCGTCCGGACATCCCGGAGGAGGAGGTGGACGGCCACATCGCCAAATACCGCGACCTGGTGACCGAATCGGGCGGCGAGGTGCTCGACACCCAGATGCGCGGCAAGCGCCGCCTCGCCTACCAGATCAACAAGCATCGGGAAGGCATCTACGTGCAGCTCAACCACAACGGCGATGGCCAGCAGGTGGCACCCCTGGAGAAGGCCCTCCGCCTTTCGGAGGATGTGATCCGCTACCTCACCGTGAAGCAGACCGGCCCCATGCCTCCACCGCGGGCCCTGGTCACCACCGAAACCGTGGCCGCCAGCCCCGCCACCGCCCCAGCCGGCAGCACCCCCGCCGAAGACTGAGTCCGTTGGTTGTGGATTTCCGGGGCGCCAGCTAGGTTGGCGCCCCCAATGGTCCCTGGGAGGAGCGCTGATGACGGCAGGAAACAGGCTTTCCCAAACCCAGTCGCCCCAATCCCAACCCGGCCAGCGGGCCCTGCGGCTGGTTGCTGCCGCCACCCAGGCCCACCCCGAGCCTTCCGCCAAAACCTCTCCATCTCCCACCCTGCGGCGCCTGCAGCGGGATCTGGAGGCCGCCCGGGCCGAAGCCCTCAGCCTCCACGAGCTGCTGGAGCAGTTGCCCACGATCCTGGAGCGCAAGTTTCAGCTCCGCCTGGGGGCCCTGCTGGCCGAGCAGCGCCAGTTGCAGCTCGACAATGCCCTGCTGCAGCACCACCTCCTGGCCCTCCACGGCGGCGCTGAGCGGCCCCGGCTGGAGCCGGCCGAGCGGCCCATCACCCAGGGGCTCGGCCTGCGCCGGGCCCTGCGCCACGTGCACCTCAGCGGTGCCGCGCCGACCACAGGCGGGTGGGCAGGCCCCACACATAGATAAAGCCCTCGGCCGCCCGGTGGTCGAAGCGATCCTCCGCTCCGTAGGTGGCCATATCGCTCACATAGAGGCTATCGCTGGCGCTCTGGCGGCCGATCACCGTGGCATTGCCGCGGTGCAGCTTCACCCGCACGCTGCCGTTCACGCTGGCCTGGGTGCGATCGATGAAGCCATCGAGGGCCTCCTTCAGGGGGCCGAACCACAGGCCCTGGTACACCAGATCCGCCCAGCTGGCCTCAATCTGCCGCTTGTAGCGCTGCACATCCGGCGCCAGGGTGAGGCTTTCCAGCTCCTGGTGGGCCCGGATCAGCAACAGCAACCCCGGCGTTTCATAGATCTCCCGCGACTTGATCCCCACCACCCGGTTTTCGATCATGTCGAGCCGGCCGAAGCCGTGGGTGCCCGCCAAGGCGTTGGCCCGCCGCACCAGGCTCACCGGATCCAGCCGCTCCCCATTGATCGCCACCGGCAGGCCCTGCTCAAAGGCAATCTCCACCACCTCGGGCTCCGCAGGCGCGGCCTCCACCGAGCGGGTCATGGCATACACCTCCTCCGGCGGCTCCACCATCGGATCCTCCAGGCAGCCCGCCTCGATGCTGCGGCCCAGCAGGTTGAGATCGATCGAATAGGGCGAAGCCTTGCTCACCGGCGCCGGGATGCCGCAACGCTCCCCGTAGGCAATCGTGTCCTCCCGGCTCATGCCCCACTCCCGCGCCGGCGCCAGCACCTTCAGATCCGGCGCCAACGCGCCGATGGCCACATCGAAGCGCACCTGGTCGTTGCCCTTGCCCGTGCAGCCATGGGCCACCGCATCAGCCCCCACCTGGCGGGCCACCGCCACCAGCTCCCGGGCGATCAGGGGGCGGGCGAGGGCGGTGGAGAGGGGATAGCGGCCCTCGTAGAGCGCATTGGCCCGGATGGCAGGAAAGGCGAACTCCGTGATGAAGGGCGTCACCAGATCGGCCACCAGCGACTGGCTCGCCCCCGCCAGCAGCGCCTTCTGGCGGATCGGCTCCAGCTCATCCCCCTGGCCCAGATCAGCGGCGAAGGTGATCACCTCCTCCACCCCCCACTCCTTCAGGAGATAGGGGATGCACACACTGGTGTCCACCCCGCCCGAATAGGCCAGCACCACCTTTTTCGCCCGTCCCTTGCCTTCTCCGGCCCCACTGGCTCCCATCAACGGTCCTGAATCTCTGGGGAGGATTCTCCCCCCTCGTGGGGCCCTGGGCCTGCTCCTCAGAACCGCACCACCTCCAATCCCATGCTGGTGGCCGCCTCAGCCATCACGACATCGGCTGTCGCCAGGACAGACACCCCAGCATGAACAGCCAAGGTGAGATGGAGGGCATCCAGCGTGCGCAGGGGGTGTTCTGGATGGCGGGCGATCAGGTTTGTGGCCTCCGTAAAGCGGGCATCCTCAACGGCAATGCGCTGCAGCCAACCTCGATCGATATCCTCGAGGAAGGCAGCCAACAGGACAGATTCCAATTCAACCGAGAGATCGCCCATCCGCCGGCGACGACGCAACAGGCAGCGCATCTCCGTGACCGTGAGGCTACTGATGACCGCCGCGCCAAGCTCCTGCAGGAAGGCCACAAAGGCATCGGAACCAGCCTCGTTGAGATACCACTTCGCCAGGGCGCTGGTATCGAGATAGGCGCGCTGCTCAGCGCTCATCGCGCTCGGCGCGGATCAGATCGGCTGAGGGCGTCTGCAGGAGCGGCATCCGCTGGCGGAGATCGGCATGGTCGGGGGGGTGGCGATGCTGCGCCATCGGCAGCACCCGCGCGATCGGCTGGCCGCGCCGACGGATCACCAGCTCTCCCTCTGCAGCGACCAGTTCGGCAAGTCGTCCGATGTTGGCGCGCATCTCTCGAATATTGAGCTCTTTCACGGACGGCTCTCGATGTGCTGCAAATCTAATGGCTGCAGCACCAAGGGGTGCCGGCCCCACTGGCTCCCATCAACCGTCCTCCTCCGGGAGCGGGGGGGGCGGGGGCACCGCCCCGCGGGCCAGCACTCCCACCAGGGTGAGCAGGGGCAGGCCGAACAGGGCGGCCCACACCCAGCCGGCCCGGATCGGCAGCGGCTGGGGCCAGCGCTGCCCCGCCGCCACCATCAGGGCACTCAGGCCGAGGGCCAGCAGCCAGGTGAGGGCCAGCTGCTGCAGCTTGGTGGGGCCCATGGGATGCGGCTCAGGGTTTATGGTGAAGGGTCTTCCCGTGCCCGGCAGGATGGCACATCCATGGGCCTGCCTGAATCGGTATTAGTGAATTGGCATGACTGAACCCGCGAGCATTCTCGACAGCATCAATCCCTCCCTCACCCGCTACCGGCGGGATGAGCCCGCCCCCGTGCTCCCCCTGCGCGATGAGCCCGATCTCCTCACCCTGCTGGAGGCCAGCGGCCGCCTGGTGGCCGATGAGGAAACCGCCAGCACCGATGTGAGCACCGTGGAAGAGGAGGAGCTCTCCGCGCTGATGGGCGACAAGGAGGACTACACCCAGGCCGAGGAGCCCGCCGAGGAAGACTGGGAGGACTGAGCTTCTCCCATGCGTCTTGACGACGGCCGCCTGCCGGCCTCCCTGCTGGCCCTGATCCTTCTCGGGGCCTGCCTTTTGGCGGATGCCCGCCTGGCCAATTCCCACCTCACCCTGCCCCTGGTGGTGGCGGCCCTGGTGAGCGCGGCCGTGGCCGCCTGGGGGGTGCCCCGCCTGCGCCGCCTCAAGATGGGCCAGGTGATCCGGGAAGACGGCCCCCAGGGCCACCTCGCCAAGGCCGGCACCCCCACCATGGGCGGTTTGCTGGTGGTGCCCGTTGGCGTGCTGGTGGGGGGCTGGATCAGCCCCGGCGATCCCCGCCTGGTGGCGGTGGCGGCCGTCACCCTGGCCTACATGGCCATCGGCGCCACCGACGACTGGCGCAGCCTCACCAAACAAACCAACACGGGCCTCACCCCCCGGGGCAAGCTGGCCCTCCAGGCCCTCGCCGCCCTGCTCTTCCTGCTCTGGGTGTGGCAAGGCGGCTGGTTGGGGGGCGGCGCGCCAGGCGATGTGGGCCTGGCCTTCGGGTGGGTGCTGCCCCTGGGGCTCCTGATCTGGCCCCTGGGCCTGTTCGTGTTTCTGGCCGAGAGCAACGCCACCAACCTCACCGATGGCCTCGATGGCCTCGCCGCCGGCTGCTGCGCCGTCTTCTTCACC
>JBIIHR010000118.1:0-4830 GCA_044235655.1 Cyanobium sp.
AGGGGGGTGGGCGAGCCATCGGGCAGGTGGAGGAGCACCTGGTGGAAGGGCCTCTCCACCTGGGTCTTCAGAAAGACCACGGTGCCCAGGAGGAGACCCAGCAGGAGGGCAGCTTTCTGCAGGAAGGGCAAAAACCAGGCGCAGCTTGTGCTGAGGCGATCGGGCTGGTAAAGCCAGAGGGAAGGCCGGCTCGATTGCAACCGGATCCAGGTGCCCCCCCAGGAGTCTTCGTAGGGGGCGCGGTCGCGCTGCAGAGCCCGATGAACGCCATAGCGGCTGGCCATCAGCTCATGGACCTCGTGATCGAAGCTGTTCGTGGACTGAACCGGCCCCTCTGGCCCCTCCAGGGAAGGCCGCACGATCACCCCAGGAGGAAGCTCGCTGATGGAGTGCTCTTCAAGGGCGATCTCCACAAGGCGCACGCTGCGAGCGGTGCGCAGGGCCGTTTCCTCAATGAGTTTGGGCTCCAGGAACGATTGGAGGGCCCCCACAAGAAGGGCATAGGAAAAGCCGCAACCACCCAGTAGGCAGAGGATCAGGGCTAGCCAGTCGGCCCGATTAAGCCCTTGGGAGTGTCTGCGCAGCATCACCAAGGGGCCTCACCTCCACATTCAACTTGTAGCCCTGTCCGCGCTCCGGAAGGATGAGGTCAGTTCCGGTGAGGCTACGCAACAAGCGGCGCAGACGGGAGAGGCGCACATCGATCGTGCGGGTCTGGCCGGGGGACACCAGGCTGCCAGAGGCCTGCAGGAGCTGGGCGCGGGAAAGCACCTGATGGGGGTGGCGGCAAAAAGCCAGCAACAGGGCCCCATCCCCGCGACCGATGCGATGGCACGACCCCTCGGGAGTGAGGAGTTGGGGCTGGTCAGCCACCTCAAAACGCAGGGGGCCCAGCTGATAACTCCCCCCCTGGAGCGGATGGGCCGACTCGGGGGGCGTGGCAACCGGAGCGCCATCGTCGGTGACCGATCTGTGACGGCGAAGCAAACGCTCACTGCGAAGGTGCAACTCGCGAAATTGAAACGGTTTGGTCAGATAGTCGTCCGCCCCGGCCTCCAACCCCACAACCCGATCGCTGGGTGCTGCCAGGGCCGAAAGAATCAGAATGGGAAAGCCCTGGCCAATTTGCCGAACCCGGCTCAGCACATCGATGCCGTGCTTGTCAGGGAGAAGCAGGTCGAGAATCAGCAGATCGGGCTGAACCTCCAGGAGAGACTCCAACAAGGGGAGCGGCCGATGAAAGACTTGAAGAGACCAGCCAATCACCTGAAACTGCTCCAGCAGGAGAGCGCACATCGCCTCGTCATCATCGAGGATCCACACCTTCCGCGATCCACCTCCCGAGCGAAGTTTCTTGGCAGGTCGCTTCTTCAGAGGGCGATTCTCGATCGAGGCAGCACGATCCAGCGGCAAATCTTCTGGAAAAGTAATCATCGGCCGCCAGGACGGGAGCCAGAGCTATACACGAAACCGACAAATTTCACTGACTTCACAGTATAAATGATTGCGGGGGGGGTTCGAAATTACCCCTGTTGCTTGATCTTTCGCAATAGGAGCAGCGACGGTCACGAACCCCACACGATCGAGGCCGCTCACCTTAAACCCAGCTCGGCGCGCAGCTGATCCCGGGCCTGCTCCAGGGCTCCATCCAGGGCCGCCCCATCCCGCCCGCCGGCCTGGGCAAGATTCGGCCGGCCACCGCCCCCACCGCCGCAGGCCTTCGCCACCACACCGATGAAGGCCCCCGCTTTGGGGCCAGCGGCGATCACACCCGGGCCGAAGGCGGCCACCAGGATCACCTTGCCCAGATCGGCCGGATCGGGCAGCCCCCCAAGCACCACGGCCGCACCCTCGCCCAGCTGATCCGCCAGCCCCTGGGCCGCGCCCTGCAGACCCGCCCCATCCACCCCGTCCAGACGGGCCACCAACAGGCGATAGGGCCCAGTGCCAGTGGCCGCCGGATGGACCTCTTCCGCCTTGGCCGCCAGGGCCGCCGCCTTGGCCAGGGCCAGCTCCTGCCGGGCCGCCGCCAACGCCTTCTGGCTGGCCTTGAGCTCCTCCTGGAGGGCCCCCACCCGCTCCAGAATCTCCGCGGGCTGAGCCTTGAAGCGGTCGGACAGGGCCCGCACCACCCCATCCCGTTCCTTCAGATAAGCCAGCACGGCCGGGCCGGCCACGGCCTCAATGCGCCGGATGCCCGCCGCCACACCCCCCTCCGCCACGATCTTGAACAGGCCGATCTCGGCGGTGTTGGCCACATGGGTGCCGCCGCAGAGCTCCATCGACACGCCAGGCACATCCACCACCCGCACCACCTCGGCATATTTCTCGCCGAACATGGCCACGGCACCGGCGGCCCGGGCCCTCTCCAGGGCCATCTCCCGCACCTCCAGGGTGTGGGCATCAGCAATCCAACCATTGATGAGGGCCTCCACCTCCTGCACCTCCTCGGGGGTGAGGGCCCGGGGGCAATGGAAGTCGAACCGGAGCCGATCGAAATCCACCAGGGATCCGGCCTGGCTGATGGAGGGATCCACCACCTGCTTGAGGGCAGCCTGCAACAGGTGGGTGGCGGTGTGGTGGGCCTGGGCCCGGCGGCGGCAGCCCCGGTCCACCCGGGCGGTGAGCACATCCCCCACGGCAATCATTCCCCGCTCCACTCGGCCGCTGTGCACGAACACACTGCGGTTGCGGCTCACCCCCTGGATCGCCACGATCGCCCCAGGGGCGGAGGCTTCGGGCCCGCCACTGCTGAGCACGCCCCGATCGCCCACCTGGCCGCCCCCTTCCCCATAGAACGGGGTGGAATCCAGCACGATCTGCACCCCATCCCCGGCCTCCGCCCGCTCGGCTGCCGTGCCATTCACCACCAGGGCCACCACACAGCTGGGACGCTCCAGGGCCTCATAGCCGGTGAAGGCCGTGCTCTCCAGATCGGCCGCCACCTGCTCGAGGGCCCCCTGCAAGGTGAGATCAATGGTCACGGCTGCGGCCTTGGCCCGTTGCCGCTGGCCCTCCATGGCCGCCTCGAAGCCCACCAGATCCACGGAGAGGCCATGTTCTTCGGCGATCTCCTGGGTGAGTTCCAGGGGGAAGCCATAGGTGTCGTAGAGCTCGAAGGCCTGCTCGCCGCTGATCTGGGAAGGCTGGGCGGCCAGCACCTCCGCCAGGAGCTTTTCCCCCCGCTCCAGGGTGGCCAGGAAACGGGCCTCCTCCCGCTCCAGCTCCGCGAGGATCAGCTGGCGCCGTTCCGGCAGCTGGGGATAGGCCTGTCCCATCAGCTGGATCGCCGCCTCCCCCAGCACGGGCAGGAAGGGCCCCTCGATGCCCAGCAGCCGGCCATGGCGCACCACACGCCGCAGCAGGCGCCGGAGGATGTAGCCCCGGCCCAGGTTGGAGGCAGACACCCCATCGGCGATCAGCTGGGTGATGGCCCGGCTGTGATCACCGATCACCTTGAAGCTGGTTTGCTGGCGGGCATCGGCGCCCTGATAGGGGAAACCAGCCAGTCCGGCGGCCGTGTCGATCAGGGGAAAGATGAGATCGGTTTCGTAGTTGTTGGGCACCCTTTGCAGGATCTGGGCCATCCGCTCCAGGCCCATGCCCGTATCGATATTTTGATTGGCGAGGGGAGTCAACACACCCGCACTATCGCGGTTGTATTGCATGAAAACAAGATTATAAAATTCAATGAATCGCGTGTCATCTTCCAGATCAATACCTGCATCCCCAAGCTCAGGCTTGAAGTCGTAATAGATCTCCGAACAGGGGCCACAGGGGCCGGTGGGGCCGGAAGCCCAGAAATTATCTTCCTCATCCATGCGCACGATGCGCAGGGGATTCACTCCCACCTCATTCCGCCAGATGAGGGCCGCTTCGTCGTCCTCCCGAAACACGCTCACGACGAGGCGCTGGGGATCCAGGCCAAACACTTGCGTGCTCAATTCCCAGGCCCAGTGAATCGCCTGGGATTTGAAATAGTCCCCGAAGGAAAAATTCCCCAGCATTTCAAAAAACGTGTGGTGCCGCGCCGTGCGCCCCACGTTTTCGATGTCGTTGGTGCGAATGCATTTCTGGCTGGTGGTGGCCCGGGCCGCGGGCCGGGGCGCCTGCCCCAGAAACACGGGCTTGAAGGGGAGCATGCCCGCGATGGTCAGCAGCACCGTGGGGTCATCCGGCACCAGGGAGGCGCTGGGCAGGCGCAGGTGATTCCGCTCCTGGTAGAAGGCCAGGAACGCCTCCCGGATCGCGGCGCCCGTCCACTCCCTTGCTTCAGAGCTGGTTCTGCCGGAGGCGGAAGCCGAAGACCTTGGGGAAGGGGCGCTCATCAAAAAACCAGGGTGCCGCAGGGCCATGATCGCCCAGAGCCGCCTTGGCAATGGCTGCCGCCGCTAGAGCCGGCCCGTGAGAGCCCGGGTGGTGCGGGTGAGGCCCGCCACCGTTTCCGGCAGGAGGGGCTTGCTGAGCAGGCTCCCACCGATCCGCAGGAAAATGCCCGAGAGCACCAGATACACCATTCCAAGGCTGAGCAGCACCGCCATCCAGCTGAGCTGAAAGGCCTGGCGGAGCCAGAGCACCAGCACGATCTGGCTGAACAGCAGACCGAGCAGAAGCAGGCTCAGTCCCGCTCCCAGGATCACGGCTCCGGTGATCAGACGGCGCTTCTCCTTATCGGCCTCCTGCAGGGCCATGCGCACATGCAGGTCGACCACCGAGGTGAGCAGGCCGGAGAGGCGGGAGGCTCCGTTGAGGTTCATGCCGATCGGCGCCCTGGCGACAGGAGCAGCCCCAGCAGCAGACCCACCCCCGCCGCTACCCCAAGCGCCATCA
>JBIIHR010000119.1:0-4806 GCA_044235655.1 Cyanobium sp.
AGAACGATCAGCAGAAGGAGAAGAACACCCAAAAACTTCGCGATGACCTGCTCAAAGCGATCCACCCCCCTCAGAAAGCCCTTGTCCGACCACCATGGCGAGGATGGGGGAGCCATCCTTAGTTGTTAAAGGGGTTGTACTGAGGCTTGGCGGGGGTGTTACCCGGGGGATTCACCAGCTCGGTGTCGCAGGTGACGCTGCCATCCTTGGCGGTCACGCAGTTCTTGGGTTTCACCTCCGTGGCCGGACCCACCTGACTTCCGGATTCGAGCAGGAACTGTTCCACCTGTGCAAGAGCCGGGGGCGTCAGCCAAAGCCAAGGGGCCAACGACACAATCCCCAGAACGGGGATCAGGGAGGGAAGGCGCATGCTTGACCTGGATTCAACTCCTCCATGCTGCCTCAAGCCGGCTCGTCCTGCCGAGGGAACAACGCAGCAGATGCATCTTCGGAATCGGAAGCGGTGCGGATCTCATCGAGGAGAAGATCGAGCTGATCCATGGGATCGGAACCTTGCAAACCCAGCGAGGCAGGCCTGGAGGGGTCATCGATGGTCTCGCCGCACCACTGGGTTTCGATCTGGCATAACTGCTCCGCTAGCCCCCGCAGCCCCTGCTGGGAATGGATGCGCTGGAGTTCCGACACCAGCACCGGCATGCGGATCGAGGTGGCCCGCAGGGCACGCCTGAGGTCGGCCTGGGTGCGCCCGGAATGGCGCAACCAGTCCTTCAGGAAGAGCTGGAGATCCTCCAGCTCTTCCGAACTGAGCGTGGGAGAGGGCTCCTTCGCGCGCATCAGGAATGGGGAAACCAGTCATCCAGTCTGCGCTGGGCCCGGGCCCTGATCTGGGGGGTGATGTGCCGGGAGCACAACCCAAGAAGGGCTGTGATCGCCACCATGTCGTCCCCGAATCCCACCGCGGGGATGAAATCCGGGATCAGATCGACGGGGAGCACCAGGTAGGTGAGGGCCGCGAGAACGGTGAGGCGAGCCTGGTGGGGTGTGGCCCCATCGAGCAACATCTCAAAGCACTCCAGGGCTGGCCTGGCCACCGTGCGTCCCGCCCGCCTCAGGAGACGGGAGAGGAGGTTCTGATCAACAACCGAATCCGTGACGACTTCGGGTTCGAGAACGGTCTGGCTGGCTTGGGGGCCCGCGGCTGAAGACGCGGCGGACATGGGTGTTTCCTCGTGATGGTGCGCCACTGGGGCGTCAATGCAACCATTTTGAAAGCTTTTCCCCTGGGGCCAAGGGTGGAATGCCCCACTGGGATGGGGGGTCGTTCCCCCCTGGCCTCAATCCTCCACCATGCCGCTCTCAATGCCCGCCCGCCGCAGTTTGCGCAGAGCGCGCTGCACCACCTGCCGGCAGTACTCCCGGCTGCACTGCAACTGACGGGCCACTTCCGCCAGGGTGCGCCACTCGTGAGAGCCATCCAGACCGAAGCGCAGCATCACCACCGTCTTTTCCTTAGGGGTGAGATTGGCTTTCTCCAGCAGCGTCCACACCGAAGCCGTGCGTTCCGCCTGCTCAGCCCGCTCCATGGGGGCCGGTTCAGGGCTGGGCAGCACATCCACCAGTTCGGAAGGATCGGCCTTCGACCGCACGGCCCCTTGCAGGCTCACGGTGACACTTCGGAGCTCACAGGCCAGGAGCTCCTCCACCTCCCCCTTGGACAACTCCAGCGACCGGGCCAGGTCTGAGGTGGTGGGCAGCTGGCCATTGGCCTGCAGATGGCGTGCTTTGGCGGCCCGAAGTCGGGTGAGCTTCTCATTCACATTCACCGGAATGCGGATCGTGCGGCTCTGGGTGGAGAGGGCGCGGTTCAATCCCTGGCGAATCCACCAGTAGGCGTAGGTGCTGAAGCGGTGGCCGCGGGTGGGATCAAATTTCTCCACCGCCCGGGTGAGTCCGATGGTGCCTTCCTGAATCAGGTCCAGCAGATCCAACCCTTTGCCCTGGTAGCGCTTGGCGAGATTCACAACCAGCCGTAAGTTTGCCGTAATCATCTGCTGCTTGGCCCGCTCGCCGATCCGCATGGTCCGGCGCTCATTGTCATCAAACTCACAGGCTGGACCTTGGCCTCCAGCCAGGCTGCAACGCTCATGAAGCACCACCATGGCCTGCACTTTGCGACCCAGGGTGAGTTCCTCTTCAGGGGTGAGAAGTTGGTGTCGGCCAATCTCACCGAGGAACGCGCTCAGGGAACTAGCCATGCTTAAAAAATGCACTTCAATGAACTTAGAGACCTCTGCAAAGTTCTGAGGAAGTCACAGAAAAGCTTCAGAGTTTTGTGTGTTTTCTTAGAGCATTTCTTTCGTTTTCCTTAAGTCACTCTCTCCTGTCCAGCCCCACGCCCCCCAAAAAACCCAGCACAATCCACCGCCGCTTCAGTTGCCAGCCGCTGAATTCCATAGTCGCTAAGGTCCAGCGGCCTGCCCCTTCTCCATGACCGCGTCGCTCGCCCTGCCTGCCGTTTCCTCCCAGGTGCTCACCAGCGCGGCGGTGGCCTACACGCACTATCTGAGCTTCATGGTGTGCTTTGCCGCCCTGGTGCTCGAAAGGCGTCTGATCCGCCCGAATCCGGAGCGGTCTGAGGCCGTCCTCATGGTGATCACCGATGTGGTGTATGGCATCGCGGCCCTGGCCCTGCTCGTGAGCGGCATCCTGCGGGTGGTGCACTTCGGCCAGGGCAGCAGCTTCTACACCGAAAATCCCCTGTTCTGGGTGAAGGTGGGGCTCTATCTCAGCGTCGGTGCACTGTCCCTCTACCCCACCATCACCTACATCCTCTGGGCCATCCCCCTGCGCAAGGGGGAACTGCCCCAGGTGAGTGAGGCCCTGGCCCAGCGATTGCGGTGGATCCTCAACGTGGAGATCGCCGGCTTTGCCCTGATCCCCTTCCTGGCCACCCTGATGGCCAGGGGCGTGGGTCTGGGGACCCACTGATCCCCTTGCATTCTCCAGTGGCCGCTTGGGCTGTGCCAACCCTTCTTCTCCTGCAGGGGGGGTGGGGGATGGCCTCCATGGCCGCTCCTGCAGCGACGCCCCCTCCGCCAACCACAACCTGCGCCAAGGCGCGCGTCGGTGAACCCCTGAGCCTTGCCTCCGTCCTGCTTCCGCTGGGTGATCCGCCCCCCGAGCCGGCCCAGACTCCAGAGCGCGACTACCGGCACCGCCTGCAGACCACTCCCCACGGCTGGCCCCTGCAGACCACCTGGTGTGTGTGGGTGGAACCCGCCGTGACCACCCCTGTTGCCCAGGGCCCGGCCCAGCGGTGGCAAGTGGCCGTGGAACGGGCCCTGGAGGCCTGGCAGGGGGAGCTCCAGATCGTGCGCGTCAGCGATCCCCAGCGAGCCCAGGTGAAGATCTGGCGGCGCCGCCCGCCCCTGGGGGTTGGCACCGACGGTCGGCCCCGAGCCAGCCATGGCAGGGCCATCCTCAGCCTGCACCGGCTGGGGGCAGACCCTGACGCAAGGGTGGAGCCCCGGGTGGAAGTGCTGATCAGCCCCGGACAGCGGCTGGAGGCGATTCAAGCCACGGCCCTGCATGAACTGGGCCACGCCTTCGGGCTCTGGGGCCACAGCGACCAGCCGGGAGACGCCATGGCGGTGGCCCCGGTCGCCCAGCCCGTGCTGGACCTGAGCCCGCGCGATCGGGCCACGCTGCACTGGCTCTACCAGCAACCCACGCCGATGCGCTCACACCCCTGAAGGCAGGCTCTGGTGGGTGTGATGGTGGTGGTAGGGCACGAAGCCCGGTCCATACACCAGGGCGAGCTGGTCGGGGCTGAGGGCGTGTTCGGGGGTACCGCTGCAGCACAGGCGTCGGTTGAGGCACAGCACCCGATCACAGGTGCGCCGCACCATGTCCAGGTCGTGCGACACCTGCAGGATCGACCAGCCCTCCTGGCGGCGCAGCTGGTCGATCAGGCCATAGAAGGCCTCGCTGGCCTGGGTGTCCAGGCCTGTCTGGGCCTCATCCAGCAACAGCAGCCGGCGGGGCCGCACCACACAGAAAGCCAGCAGCACCCGTTTGAGCTGCCCTCCGGACAGCTCGCTGAGCAGGCGGGAAGCCAGCCCGGCAGCGCCGGTTTTGTCCAGAGCCTGCTCGGCAGCATCCCGGCGGACACCTCCCCCCAACCAGGGAAGACGGGCGCCCGGGGGATCCCAGCCCAGGGCCACAAACTCCCGCACACTCAGGGGGATGGCGTCCTTGAGGTGGAGGCTCTGGGGCAGGTAGGCAATCTGTTGGCGGATGGCCGCGGGGAGTTGGCCCTGGGCACCGAGGCGATGGCCCAGCACCCTCACCTCACCGGCGCTGCGGGGCAACACCCCCAGCACGGCCTGCACCAGGGTGCTCTTGCCAGCCCCATTGGGACCCACCAGGGCCGTATCGGATTCAGGAGCGAGCCCAAAACTCACGTCTTCCACCACGGGAACCCCACGCCGGCAGACGGTGAGATGGCTGACTTCGAGAATCATTTCCATCATGGAGGTCAGCCTAGTCACCCAAAGCGCATCCAGGCTCCATACGCTGGGCAGCAACGCAGCGGATGCCGTTGATGACACGACTGGCCGTGACGGGAGCTTCGGGGAAAACGGGCTGGCGCGTGGTGCAGGAGGCTCTCGGCCGGGGCTACGAGGTGCGGGCCCTGCTTCGACCCGACTCTGCCGTGTCCGAAGGCCTCGCCGGTGCCGAGATTCAGCGGCTGGAGCTGGGCGACGCGGCAGCTCTCCGCCAGGCCTTGGAAGGCTGCGAAGCCCTGGTGATTGCCACCGGGGCGCGCCCCTCGGTGGATCTGCT
>JBIIHR010000120.1:0-4777 GCA_044235655.1 Cyanobium sp.
GGGTTCCATCAATTCCTGAAGCCCCTCGGAAGGAAAAGATGGGCCGGCCCGCAGCGGCGGGATCGGAAAAGCTCTCCCAGTCCCGCACGGGGCTGCTGTTGGCCAGCATCACCGCCAGTCCGGGTGGGAGGAGCTGGCTCAGCCGCCGGGCCAGCCAGGGCTCCTCACAGAGTGATTCCGTCCAGGCGGCGGGGACCGTGGAGTGAAGCAGCTGCTGGACCAGGGCTTCCCGATGCAGCCAGCGGTCAGTGAGGGCAAGGGCTGCTGGGGATGCTGAGCCAGGGCCGGCCCTGGCCAGGCCGGGCCAATGGGCCAGCCCACCGCTCCATTGGCCCTGAATGCACTTCAGCGGATCCAGGGGCCGGGGATCCCCTTCGCTCACCAGCACTTGAGGGCCCGCCTGGTGCTCCAACCAGGTCTGCAGCCTCCGGCTGGCCGGAAGCGGCCCGAGCCTCAGCACCTGGCCCGCTTCCAACCCTTCAAAACAGCCCGAGAGCACCAGGTCGTATCCGGCCACCAGCGGCCCAGTGGCTATTCCGCGGAGCCCGGACAGGGCATCCGCCAGCAGGGGCCAGCCACTGCGCTCCTGCCACCGCTCCAGGGCCTCCAGATGGCCCGGCCAGGCGCTCGCCGATCCCCTCCAGGGGCCGGCCACCACCACCCCAGGTCGGTCGGGATCGAGATTGACGTCCCCCCATCCGCTCAAGCTTGTCCTGGCGGACCCGTTCCCGTGTCTCTCTTCCCCGCTGGTGACGCCCTCTGGCCTCCAGGCCTTCAACCAGGAGAGGGCGTCCCCATCCCCATGGAGGGGATCTTCCAGGGGCAAATTCAAGTGCACAGGGCCGGCTGGATCCGCTCCCAGGCCGAGAGCAGCGGCCATCCCCCGCACCGCCAGCTCCTTGAGGGAGGTTGGATCCATGGCCGCCAGACCCTCCGGCGCACCCAGGCCCACCCATCGGCAGCAGGCTCCAAGGAAGGCTTCCTGGGGAACGGTCTGGTTGGCGCCGCAGTTCTTGAGGCGCAGGGGACGGTCGGCCGTGAGCAGCACCAGAGGAATCGTGCCCAGGTCGGCTTCCACCACGGCCGGAAGCAGGTTGGCCACGGCCGTGCCCGAGGTGGTCACCACGGCCACAGGCTTGCTGCCCGCTCTGGCCAGCCCGAGAGCAAAAAAGGCGGCGGAGCGCTCGTCAATGGCCGTGTAGATCTTCAGCCCCCTCCCTTCCAGCAGAGAGGCCGCCACTGCCAAGGGGCCAGATCGGCTTCCAGGGCACAGCACCAGCGTCCTCAGACCTGTGGCCTGAAGGGCCTGCAGCAGCTGAAGGCAGGCGTGGGTGCTTGCAGCAGTCGCAGGAGTGCCATCCACCATCTCAGCCCCCTCGTATGCCATGGTCAGATCTCCCTGCGAGGCCGATCCACCGGTGACGGAATCCAGTCAACAGCCCAACTTTCTTCGGGATGCGTTCGCTGCCCTCCGGGGAGTGGCCCTTTGGGTGCTGCTGGCTTTGCTGCTGCGCTGGCTTGTGTTGGAGCCCCGCTGGATTCCCTCCGGTTCCATGTTGCCCACCCTGCAGTTGGAGGATCGGGTGTTGGTGCAAAAGCTGCTGCCTCGTCTGGGTGTGAGCCCAGGCATTGGCGAGATCGTCGTGTTCCATCCCCCTGAGGCCCTCCTCGAGGCTGGCTACGACAGCAATGCTGCCCTGATCAAGCGGGTGGTGGCCGTGGGGGGCGACCAGGTGGAGGTGCGCCAGGGCCAACTCTGGCGTAATGCGGTGCCTGTGGAGCCCGATTGGGCGCTGGGCCCGATGGGCTACAGCCTGGCGCCGCTTGTGGTGCCGGCTGGCCACCTGATGGTGCTTGGCGACAACCGCAATGCCAGCCTTGACTCCCACCTGTGGGGCCCTCTCCCCGAAACAGATGTCATCGGCACAGCGGTTTGGCGTTACTGGCCTCTCCAACGCTTCGGCCCCCTTCGGTTCTCCACCCCTCCCCTGCCGGAGTTGAAGCCTTCCCATGTGGGTTAAGGTAACGCCAAGCCCAAAAGGCCCGCTCTGAGGAGCACTCTCGCCAGTCCTCTCGCAGGAGGTTGATGTTCAATCCTGAATTTCTCACCAGCGATAGTGAGGCCATTGGCGGCAATGCCTTGATCCAATATCTGCAAGAGCAATCCCCTGATGTGCTCCAGAGAGTGGCCCGTTCAGCCAGTTCTGATATTCAAGATGTGATTCGCCATAATGTTCAGGGTTTATTAGGGATGCTGCCCGGAGAACAATTCGAAGTGAAGGTTCAAACCAGCCGAGAAAATTTGGCGGGTCTTCTTGCTTCCGCCATGATGACCGGTTATTTCCTCCGGCAAATGGAGCAGAGAATGGAATTGGAGGGTTCATTGATGGGCAGTTTGGATTCTGCTGAGCTGTCTCAGGATGATCCGGGTGAACTTCGTCTTTGATAGTTCGCGGACTATTCTCGGTTGCTGACTGCCTCGTCAAAGTCCCCTTTTCCGTTTAATATTTGTCGATCTTGATTGGGCTTTCACGTCCGATGAACCTCGCAATAACACTCAAGCAAGCTGTCCCCGTTCCTGTTAAGCGTCAAATCAAGGATTTGATGGGGATCAAGGATCCGCAGGTGGAAACCAAGAAGATCAAGCCCATTGAATTCTGGATTGATGTGGTGAGTGGATGCAACCTTCGTTGCACTGCCTGCCCTGTTGGCATGCCTGAGTTCTCCAACAGCATTGGCCAGTCGATGCGGGAAATGGATCTTGAGTTGTTTGAAAAAATTTGCCTGAAAGCCAAGGCAGACACGGGCGGTAATCTTCGGATTGGCCTTTATAACTGGACTGAGCCAACCCTGCATTCCCGTCTTGATGAGTTGATTGCGATCGCCATCAAGCACGATATTCCCTGCGGGATTTCATCCAACCTCAACTACGACTACGACTGGGCCAAGCTCAAGCCACTGAAGCTTTGGAACTTTACGATCACGGTTTCAGGCTTCACTCAGAAAACCTATGCAATCAACCACCGCGGTGGTCGCATCGAGCCAGTGCTGGCCAATCTGATTCGTATATCCGAAACACTCTCAGACTGGGAGAGCTACAAAGACATTGATGTTCGTTATCTCGTGCATCGTGATAATAAGCATGAGGTTCATCTCTTTAAGCATTTCTGCGATAAGTTAGGGCTGAAGTTTACTCCCTATCATGCCTATTACATGCCGATTGATCGGATGTTTGAAGGGCTCGAGGGTGTTCCCGAAGGCTTTGATTATATCGAATATTCTCCTCAAATGGTTCAACAGGCCATTGGCAATCATCGTTCCAGCCGTTGCTTCATGCGTGACACGCAGGTGACTTTGGACATGGATGGACAGTTTTCCGTCTGCTGTGTGGAGTCACCCTCTTCGCCGAAGCTTGGAAATTATCTTGAAGAGAGTTGGTCCGCGATGCAGCACGCACGCGTGACGAGTGATCTCTGCGCCAAGTGCATCAAAAAAGGAATCAACATCTTTGCCACTTATGGCTACGAAGAGCCGATTGAAATCCAGGAGGCCATCCAGAAGACCCTCCAATCTGATTTGAAATCCTTGCTCACTCCCTGATCGTCTTTCCCTCGGGAACAAGCTTCCACTTCAGGAGAGTTTGGTCAATGGCGGCAAGGGTTTGCCACGAACCTTCTGAAGGGGCCCAGTTCTGACTCCCCACCGCAACTGCGTAAGCGGCCAAACTTTCTGATTGGAGGGGCTGGGGTCCGTCATAGTGAGCCCCGATCAGCAGCTTCACCCCATCAAGATCCGCCAGGTTGTTGAGCCACGCGACGAACTGTTCCCTGGCCCGCACCAGCACCAGTCGCTCTAGAACCGGTGCAAGGGTGAACACGGTGTTCCCTTCGCATCGGGTCATCAAGTGGTTGGCCTGCTCGTCCCAATCCTCGCTCCAGCGGAAGGGATAAAGACCAAAGTGCGCGCGGGCCTGACGATTGCCTGGGCTCCAAAGGTCTTGGCGAATGGATCCCCATTCGGGGACGTGCACGGAAGCAGGCCTGAAAAAATTGGCAAAGAGAAGAATCCTTTTCCACCCCTTGATGCGCTGCTCTGCCGTATCCAGCAGGGGTTCCGAGCCCCTCTCCCTGGCATGGAACAGCAGGGGCGTTGGATCTAAGCAAAAAACCTCCGGAGGGGTGTCCGTGAAGGACACGAGGGCATCCGTCACCAATAGGCTGCCCGTGGCTTGATCCAGGCAAGCCACCTCCAGGAAATGACCCAGGCCCAGGTCCAACGGACCCAGGGCGACCCACTTCAGTTGCTCAGGATGGGGATACCCATCCCGTCCCAGCACCTTGGTTCGCCCCAGGGGGAATCCCAGCCAACTGGAGGGAAGCCGAAGGGGGAAGCTCCACTGGCAGTCACTCAGCCAGACCGTAGCTCTGGGGAAGGCCCGGGCCATGGCTGGAACGGGCACCTTGTGCTCCAGCCCTGAGGCGGTGGGCAACACGATGGTGCAGATAGGGCCGTGTTGCTCCTCCAGGGCGCGGAGTGCCCCGACCACTTCCTGGGTGGGGGCCACGGGGGCATAGAGCATCAGCCCTTCCGCCACCTTCACCACGGTCATTCGGATGGGAACGGCCACATACCAGACGCCATGCAGTTGCTCAAACGTCCAGATCTTCCCCGGTATCCGTTCACGAATCAGGGTGGCCCGTTGCCCATAGGGATACAGCGGAAGCAGGGGCCACCAAGGCCAGCCCTGTTGACGCACCTCGCTGATGACTGGCTGGGA
>JBIIHR010000121.1:0-4758 GCA_044235655.1 Cyanobium sp.
CCGTGCGCGCGGCAGCTCGCCAGGGCTGCAAGCGGTTGGGCCTGCTCCTGCCGGTGGAGGGGCTGGCTCCCCAGGCGGCTGCGGAAGCCATGGCTGAAGCGGCACGGCTGGGTCTGTACAGCGACCACCGGTATCGCAGTGAGCCCGAGCCGGAGACCCGCCCCGAGGAATGCACCCTGCTGGGACTGCCCCCTGGTGCGGAGGAGGGCCTTCAGACGGTGGATGCGTTGTGTGCGGGAGTGGAGCTGGCCCGCCAGCTCGTGGCCTCCCCTCCCAACCACGGCACTCCGCAGGCTCTGGCGGACATCGCCGCCCAGATCGCCAGGGATCACGGCCTTGCCCTCACCGTGCTGGAGCGCAGCGACTGTGAAACTCTGGGGATGGGGGCCTACCTGGGGGTGGCCCAGGGGTCAGACCTGCCGCCCAAATTCATCCATCTCACCTACACCCCCCCGGGGGAGGTGAAGCGCCGGGTGGCACTGGTGGGAAAGGGGCTCACCTTTGACTCAGGTGGCTACAACCTCAAGGGGGCGGGCTCCCAGATCGAAATGATGAAATACGACATGGGGGGCAGCGCAGCAGTGCTGGGGGCCGCCCGGGCGATCGGCCAACTCCGCCCGGAAGGGGTGGAGGTGCATGTGGTGGTAGCCAGCTGCGAGAACATGATCAGTGGTGGTGCGGTGCATCCGGGCGATGTCCTCACCGCTTCCAACGGCAAAACCATCGAGATCAACAACACCGATGCCGAAGGGCGGCTCACCCTGGCGGATGCCCTGGTGTATGCCAACAAGCTGGAGCCCGATGCGGTGGTGGATCTGGCCACCCTCACCGGTGCCTGTGTGATCGCCCTCGGGGAGGAGATCGCCGGTCTCTGGTCCAACAACGACGGCCTGGCCGCGGCCCTGACGACGGCCTCGCTGGAGGCGGGGGAAGGCCTCTGGCGGATGCCCCTGCGCGCTTCCTACAAGGAGGGCCTGAAAAGCCACATTGCGGATCTGAAAAACACCGGGCCCCGCCCCGGGGGATCGATCACGGCTGCCCTGTTCCTGCAGGACTTCATCACGGAAAAACGGCCCTGGGCCCACCTGGATATTGCTGGAACGGTCTGGAGTGACAAGGGACGGGGGGAAGATCCTCCTGGTGCCACGGGATTCGGCGTTCGAACCCTGGTGCGCTGGGTCTGTGCCGGCGCGCCGGCCTGACCTCAGGCGGCGGCCACCTGCTCCCGTGTGGTGGTTTGAGCATCAACCAGGAGTTCGGCCGGGGGTTCCAGCTCATGGATCTGCCAGTGCACCCGATCTCCATGAACGGCCACAACCCTGTCCACGTCTTGGGCAGCTTGCTGGGGTGTCCCGTAGGGGCCGACGTGACGCGTTTGTAGGCCGTCACGAATGGTCAGCACATACATACAGACCGTTGAACTTGGGCCCAATCAGGCTAGGGCCGTTT
Organism: Cyanobium sp.; assembly: GCA_044235655.1. Classification (GTDB taxonomy): domain Bacteria; phylum Cyanobacteriota; class Cyanobacteriia; order PCC-6307; family Cyanobiaceae; genus Cyanobium. The sequence continues at coordinate 1,450 of JBIIHR010000121.1, forward strand.
TTCAGGGCTGACCAGACCAAAAAAGGTTCCAATCGCTACGGATTCCCCGCTGATCCGCCTCGATTTCTTTAGGTTTTCTCCTGATTTGTTCCGGTTGCTGTCAGCTGGGGGTCCTTGCTTCCCTCTGCATCCTTGCTGGCTCCCGTTTCCTTGCTCGCGGCCTCTGCCTGGCCGCGGGCCAGCCAGCGGTCGCCGGACCGGGCCCGCTTGCCCCACACCTGATCCAGCCGGCGATCCCGGCCGCAGGACCAGCGGTAGTACTTGTATTGGAGTCCGTTGCGGCGGGCGTAGTTCTGGTGGTAGTCCTCCGCGGGCCAGAACCGGGCCAGGGGGCGGATGCTCACCTTCAAGGCGGAGGTGGGCCGCCCGAGTTCCCGGGCGGCGGCCACCAGGCTGTTCCGGGCCTCCACGGCCTGGTTGGCATTGGTGGTGAAAATCACCGGCTTGTACGACTCGCCGCGATCGCAGAACTGCCCCCCCCCATCCAAGGGGTCCACGTTGCGCCAGTACGCCCTCAGCAGGGCGTCGTAGCGCAATTTGCTGGCATCAAACCGCACCCGCACCACCTCCTGGTGGCCCGTGCCCCCTGCGGACACCTGCCGATAGGTGGGCTTGGCCAGCTTGCCGCCGCTGTAGCCACTTTCCACCTCCAGAACGCCGGGCAGGCCTTCCAGATCGTGCTCCAGGCACCAGAAGCACCCCCCCGCCAGCACCGCTTCCTCCGTGGCCGCCAGGGCAGGTGCTGCTGGAGCCAGGAGCATCAGCCATGCACTCAACACAAGAGCGATCCAGCGCATCAACCCGACCCAGCAACCTGATCCAGAATGGCCGCCGCGGCGCGGCCGGTCACCCCTTCTTCCCCGAGGGATTTCCGTAAACGCCCGTAGCCCTCCAGCTGGCGCGCCCGGGCTGAACTGCCTGCCGTGAGCAGTTCGCCCACGGCGGTGGCAATGCCCTCAGCGGTGAAGTCATCCTGGAGCAGTTCCGGCACCAGCCGCTCCTGCAACAGCAGGTTGATCGGAGAGATGTGGGGCACGTTGAAGCGCAGCAGGTGGCGGGCCACAAAGGCCGTGGGGCGGCTCACCCGGTAGCCGGTCACCTGGGGCACACCTCGGAGGGCCAGCTCCAGATTGGCCGTGCCTGATTTGGTGAGGGCCGCATCGGCCGCGGCGCAGAGCTCCGGTTTGAGGCGATCTGCGTCTTTCGCAGGCACCACCCGGGCCCGGGCGCCGGCCTCGGCCATGGCCTGCTCCAGGGTGGGTTCAAATCCGGGAAGTCCAGCGGGGAGGAGCACCTCCAGCTCGGGCCTCTGTTGCTGGAGAAGGGCCACCCCTGCGGCCATGGGCGGCAGCAGATAGCGCAACTCCTGGGGGCGGGAGGCGGGCAGCATGAGGAGCACGGGGCCCTCCTGGCTCAGCCCAAGGTTGTGGCGGGCCTCCTGACGGGTGGGAAGGTGCCCCACCGTGTCGATCAGGGGGTGACCCACCCAGGTGACCTTGGCGCCCCGGGAGGCATAGAAGCTGGCTTCCTGGGGGAAGATGGCCAGGATCCGGTCGCTGAAGCCGATCAGGCGGGTGGTGCCCCCATCCCCTAGGCGGAAAGCCCACTCCTGGGGGGCGATGTAGTAGCTGATGGGGACGGAGGGGTAAAGGCGTTTGAGGCGCAGCCCCAGATTGATGTTTGCCCCCATGTAGTCGATCAACACCACCCCATCAGGGGGATTCGCCTGGAGCCATCGGCGCAACCGCCGCTGCAGGGTGAGGGTGGGCAAAACCATGGGCAGGGCCTCCCAGAGGCCGATGGCGCCGAGCCGGGAGGTGTCGGCCAGGAGCTCGGCCCCGGCTTGCCGCATGCGCTCTCCCCCCAGGGCCACCACGTCCAGCGGCAGCTGGCGCCGCTGGGCTTCCGCGTGGAGGGCGCGGATCAACAGGGAGCCCTGCAGATCCCCCGACACCTCACCGGTGCTCACCAGCAGGCGCACCATCAGCGATGCGCCGGCAGGGGGCCACGGCGGCCTGGACCGGTGGAGGCTTCCAGAAAGCGGCAGAGGTCTTCCGCCGGAGGCATCAGGGGGAGGGCCAGGGCTTCGCGGAGCGCATCCGAGAGCACCCGCCGGCTGCGGTAAAGCAGGGTCCACACCTCCTGCAGCTGGCGCATCTGGGCGCCGTTGTCGCTGTGGGCGATGCCGCTGCGGCGGAGCCCGATTTTATTGAGGCCACGAATGCGGCCTGGATGCCCCTCGATCATCATGAAGGGAGGCACATCCCGGTCGATCCGGCTCATCCCGCCCACCATCGCGAGCTTGCCGATGTGCACGAATTGGTGGATGCCGAGCACGCCACCGATCACGGCTCGCTCTCCGATCACCACGTGTCCAGCGACGGCCACTCCGTTGGCGATCACGATGCGATCGGCCAGGTGGCAATTGTGGCCGATGTGGCTGTAGGCCATCAACAGGTTGCCATTGCCCAGAACGGTCTTTTCCCCTTCATGGGTGGCACGGTTGATGGTGACGCACTCCCGGATGGTGTTGTCATCCCCCAGGACCACCTCCGTGGCCGCGCCGTCATATTTCAGATCCTGGGGCTCCAGGCCGATGCAGGCCCCGGGAAAGATGCGGTTGCGTTCCCCCATCCTGACCACGCCATCCATCACCACGTGGGGGCCGATGCGGCTCCCACGGCCGATCACCACGTCGGGGCCGATCACGGCATAGGGCCCAATCTCCACCCCTTCCGCCAGCTGGGCCTTGGGATCAACCACGGCCGTGGGATGCACTTTGGTTGCCATGGCTGTGCTCGACATGGGCTCAATCCACGAGGGAGAACATGAGTTCACCGGAACACACCAGATCCCCATCCACCCGGGCTTCGGCCTTCACCTTGCCGAAGCGCTGGCGCTTGAGGCTGAGCAGTTCACAGCTGATCCGCAATTGATCCCCCGGCACCACGGGCTTGCGGAAGCGCACCCCATCGATGCCGGCGAACACAAACAACCCTTTGGCCAGATTGGGCATCTGGGTGACGATCAGACCCCCCACCTGCGCCATGGCCTCCACGATCAACACCCCAGGCATCAGGGGGCGGCCCGGGAAATGGCCCTGAAACTGCGGCTCATTGAGGGTGACATTCTTGATCGCAACGGCCCGCTTGCCCGGCACATGCTCAATCACCCGATCCACCAGGGCAAAGGGGTAACGGTGGGGCAGGAGACCCATGATCTGCTCACAGGTGAGCACGGGCCCAGTTGGAGCGCTCTCCGCAGGCGGGGGGGCGATCACCGGAGTGGAAGGAGGGAGGGGGGGAGAAA
>JBIIHR010000122.1:0-4756 GCA_044235655.1 Cyanobium sp.
ATCAGGCTGTGGTAGCGGGTGGCGGTGAGGGGCTCCGGCAGGCCCTCAAACACCCCCACCCCGCTGTGGTGCACGGCGGAGGTTTTGCCGTGCATCAATTCCCGTGCCCGCACCACCTGGCCGCCAAACACCTGCCCCAGGCACTGATGGCCGAGGCAGACGCCCAGGATCGGGAGCTCAGGGCCCAGCTCCCGCAACACCTCCAGGCACACGCCGGCCTGATCCGGATCCCCCGGGCCCGGGGAGATCAGGACGGCCTGGGGGTCCAGCCGGCGGATCTCCGCCAGGGAGAGGACGTCGTTGCGCTCCACGCGCAGATCGGCCGCCAGGGGGTGGGCATCGGCCAGCTCTCCCAGGTATTGCACCAGGTTGAAGGTGAAGCTGTCGTAGTTGTCGATCACCAGAAGCATGGCGCTCACTCAAGCAGGCAGGAGGCCCAGACGCTGGAGCAGGGGAGGCACGAGCAGGAGCAGAGCAATCAGAAGGGAGGAGATCGCTGCCACCAGCACAGCAGCGGCTGCACAGTCCTTGGCAATGCGCGCCAGGGGGTGGAATTTGCGACCGATGGCCAGGTCGACCACCGCTTCCGTGGCGGTGTTCAGAAGTTCCAGCACCAACACGGCAGCAACGGTGAGCACCAGCACCGCCAGACGATCCAGGCTGAGCTGGAGCCAAAGCCCCAGACAGAACACCACCAGCCCCATGCCCACATGAATGCGGAAATTGCGCTGGCTGGCAAAACCGTAAGCCAGCCCCTGGGCCGCATAGCGGAAGCTGGAGGGCAGATCTCCGGCGATTTTCCAGGCTCCAACTCTCAGGCGGCGCCCTCGCTTATGGAGGTCTACACCCACTTCACGAAGTTGGGTGGGCTGGTGATCAGGAACGGGTAAAACCACTCCTCACCGATGATGGATATGGCGGCACCTTACCTCGGAGATTCTCCACCGCAATGCTCAGCCGACCCATGGACCAGGTGGGCGGTGTGGGAAAGCAAATCGCTCTGGCGGCTGAGCATGGCTTCCAGGGAGGGCTCGTCCGGATGGTCCCAGCCCAGCAGGTGAAGCAGGCCATGGCTGGCCAAGAAGAGGAGTTCCTGGTCCAGGCCGTGGCCGGCCTCCTGAGCCTGGCGCGCAGCCGTTTCCAGGGAGATCACGATGTCGCCCAGCTCCAGGGGATCGGAGGAGTCGGGATCTCCCTGGCCTGGGGGGAGGGGTGGGGCGCCGTCCTGGGCAGCGAAGGCCAACACATCGGTCGGTCCCTCCTTGTGCCGCCAGGTGGTGTTGAGGGCCGCGATGGTGGCATCGTCCACCAGGCTCAGGCCCAGGGAGTAGGTGGGGGCCTGAAGAGGGCCCGGAAGCTCGGCGGCCATCGCCTCCAGCCAGCCACGGACACAGGCGCTCCAGGTGGCCTCCGCCCCCTCCCCCGCGATCAGGGGGTCGGCGCTGGCCCAGTCCCCTCCCGGTTCCACCTCCGGGTCCACCTGAAAGGCAAGGTCGATCTCCAGATCGGCCATGGGTTATTGGGGGGTATGGGGCCGCCCAAGCCAGGCGATCAGCAACAGAAAAGCGCTGAGACCCACCGCCGTCAGACCGAAGTGGAGCAGGCTCTGGCGTCCCTTGCGCACCATGTTGCGCATGGCCAGCTTGACAAAGCCGGCGGATTCTTCCGGTTGTTCCGTGGTTTGTGGAGAGGGTTCTGGTGACATGGGGTGATCCGGGATAGGGGGCAGGTGTGCCCTGGTGTTAGGCCGCCACGCCCACTTCCACCCCCTGGCGCAGCAGGCTTTGGATGAAAGGATCCAGATCCCCGTCCATCACCCCTTGGACGTCGGTGGTTTCTTCGCCCGTGCGGAGATCTTTCACCATCTGGTAAGGGTGAAACACGTAGTTGCGGATCTGGTTGCCCCAGGCCGCTTCCACGATGTCGCCGCGGATGTCGGCAATCTCCGCTGCCCGCTGCTCCTGGGCGATCACCATCAGCTTGGCCATCAGCAACGCCATGGCCTTTTCCTTGTTCTGGAGCTGGGAGCGCTCCTGGGTGCAGCGCACCGCCAGCCCCGTGGGCACATGCAGGATGCGCACGGCCGTTTCCACCTTGTTCACGTTCTGGCCACCCGCGCCACCAGAGCGGGACGTGGTGATCTCCAGGTCCTTCTCCGGGATCTCCAGATCGGGCTGCTCCTCCAGCTTGGGCATCACCTCCACACCGGCGAAGCTCGTCTGGCGCTTGTCGTTGGCGTTGAAGGGGGAGATGCGCACCAGCCGGTGGGTGCCCTTCTCATTGCGCAGGTAGCCGTAGGCGTAGCGGCCATCGATCTCAATTGTGCAGCTCTTGATGCCCGCTTCCTCCCCTTCGCTGATCTCATCCACGCTCACCTTCATGCCGTGGTCTTCCGCCCAGCGGGTGTACATGCGCATGAGCATCAGGGCCCAATCCTGGGCATCGGTGCCGCCAGCGCCGGCGCTGATGGTCAACACCGCCCCCTCCTTGTCGTAGGTGCCGCTCAGGAGGCGCTCCAGTTCCCAGCGGTCGAGGTCGCCCCGCAGACGTTCCAGCCCCTGATGGCCCTCCCCCAGGAGCTCTTCGTCGGGCTCCAGCTCATAGAGCTCCAGGGTGGCTTTGGCATCGTCCACCAGGCCCGTCCAGCGGGCCAGCTGTTCAAGCTGGGCCTTCACCTCATCCAGCTGGCGCATCTGTCGCTGAGCCTGGGCCTGGTCGTCCCAGAAGCCCGGCTGGCTCGCCAGCTGTTCCAGATCCTGCTGCCGTGCTTTCAGGGCAGGGACGTCAAAGACAGTCCTGGGCTTGGCCCAGGCGGTCGCTGAGTTCGGAGAGATCCCGTTTGAAGTCGGTCAGATCGAGCATGGCGCGCCCAGGTTCAATCCCCCGACCGTATCAGGACAGTGCCTAGGATCGGCGTTGAATTGAACGATGCTCCATGGCTTCGGAAGCCTCCGCGGCTGCCCTTCCCGCAGCCAAGGTGGAGATCTACACCTGGCGGTTCTGCCCCTTTTGCATCCGGGCCAAGAACCTCCTCGACCGCAAGGGGGTGGCCTACACCGAATACGGCATCGATGGAGATGACGAGGCCCGCCGGACCATGACCCTCCGGGCCGATGGCCGCAGCAGCCTGCCCCAGATCTTCATCGACGATCAAGGCATCGGCGGATGTGATGAGCTGCATGCCCTCGAGCGCCGCGGCCAGCTGGATCCCCTTCTGGGACGGCAGGGGTGAGCCAGGACGCCGGCCACCCGTTGGCTTCGACCCGCCAGCTGTTCGTGATCGATCCGCTGGCCCGCCTGAATCCGGCCAAGGACACCAGCGTGGCTCTGATGCAGGCTCTCCAGCGGGCCGGGGGGCAGGCCTGGTGCTGCACATTGGCCGATCTGTCCGCCGAACCCCACTCGGATGGCGGCTATGGGGCCTGGGTGCGGGCCTGCCCCTTGGAGCTGGCCCCCATGGACACGGTGGCAGGCCAGTGGGTGGTGCCCGATCCCTGGGTGCACCCGGGCTCCCCCCAGAAAATGCCCGTGGATCAGTTCCCCGTGGTGTGGATGCGGAAGGATCCACCGGTGGATGAGGCCTATCTGTACGCCACCCACCTGCTGGAGCTGGCGGAGCGGCGGGGCGTGCGGGTGGTCAATCGTCCGGCGTCCCTGAGGGCCTGGAATGAAAAGCTCAGCTCCCTCCGTTTCGGCCACCTGATGGCGCCCACGGTGGTGAGCAGCCGGGTGGACACCCTGGCGGACTTCGCCCGCCAACAGGGGGAGGTGGTGCTCAAACCCCTCGCCGGGCGGGCGGGGCAGGGGGTGGTGTTCGCCTCCGCCGCAACCCCGGGGTTGCGCGCACTCCTGGAGCTGGTGACCCAGATGGAAGCCCTGCCGGTGATGGCCCAGGCGTTTCTGCCTGGCGTGCAGGCCGGCGACAAGCGCATCCTCCTGGTGGACGGGGAGCCCCTGGGGGCGGTGAACCGGGTGCCCACCGGGGGCGAATTTCGCAGCAATCTGGCCGTCGGGGGGGCACCGGAGCCGGCGGAGCTCACGGCTGCGGAACGGGCGATCTGCCACGAGCTGGCACCGGTGCTGCGGGCAGAGGGGTTGTTTTTTGTCGGGATCGATGTGATCGATGGCCGCTTGAGTGAGATCAACGTCACCAGCCCCACGGGGGTGCGGGAGGTGGAGCGGCTGGGGGGTATTCCCCTGGCGGATCAGACGATCGCCCGGCTGCTGTCCGCAGGGCCCGTGGGCAGCAGCTGATCGAGCAACACCTTGAGCTTGAGGGCCACCTCCTGCTCCTCCCGCTCCGGGACCGACCCCCGTACCAGACCGGCGCCAGCGGTGAGGTCGAGGCTGGAGCCACGCAGCTGGCCACTGCGGATAGCCACCCGCAATTCGCTGTCCCCCTGGCTGTCGATCCAGCCGATCGGGGCGGCGTAGTGGCCCCGCTCAAAGGGTTCCAGGCTCCGTAGCCAGGCCATGGCCTCCCGCCGGGGAAGGCCTGCCACCGCCGGAGTGGGGTGAAGGGCCTCGGCCAGGGCCAGGGGGGTCTGGTGCCGCAGCAGGGCCGTGATGGGGGTGTGCAGATGCACCAGCCCCCCGTGACGGGCCAGGCGGGGGTGGCGGGGGCGATGGGGGGCCAGTCCGACCTGGCGCAGGCCCTGGCTGATGGTCTCCACCACCAGCTCGTGCTCGCGGCGATCTTTCTCGGAGCGGAGCAGGTCGGCAGCCTCGGCGCCACTGGGACGGGTGCCGGCCAGGG
>JBIIHR010000123.1:0-4753 GCA_044235655.1 Cyanobium sp.
GGCCAGGCCCTGGCCTGCGGAGTCCGGATCACCGGGTGCACCGTGCATCTGGTGCGTCCGGAGGTGGATGAAGGCCCCATCCTGGTGCAGGCAGCCGTTCCCGTGCATCCCATGGATGATCCCCCATCCCTGGCGGCACGCATCCACGCCCAGGAGCATCGGATTCTCCCCTTCGCCGTGGCCCTCGCGGCCCAACGCCTGGCGGGGCTCCCCCCTCAGGGATAGAACGGCAGCAGGGGCAGGCCCGTGTCCTTGGGAAGGCCCGCCATCAGGTTGAGGCATTGAACCCCTTGGCCCGCCTGGCCTTTGATGAGATTGTCAATCGCACTCATCACGATCAGCTGGCCGGTGCGGCGGTCCACCTGAACCGAGAGAAGGGCGCGGTTGGTGCCTTTCACCCACTTGGTGACGGGGTACGTTCCCACCGGCAGCACCTCCACGCAGGAGCTGTGCCGATAGGCCGCTTTCAGCAGCGTGCTGCAGTCGTCTGCCGTGAGCCCTGGATCCCTCAGCCGGGCATAGACCGTGGCTAGCAGGCCCCGCACCATTGGGATCAGGTGGGGCGTGAACTGCACCAGGAGGGGATGGCCACAGACCTGGGTGCACTGCTGCTCGATCTCACTGGTGTGCCGATGGCCGATCACTCCATAGGGAGCCACGGATTCGCCGGCTTCCGCGAACAACAGATGCTCTTTGGCCGCGCGGCCTCCACCGGAGGTGCCGGTTTTGGCGTCGATCACAATGCCATTGAGCTCGATCAGCCCCTGGCTCAGAAAGGGCATCAGGGCCAGCAGGCTGGCCGTTGGAAAACAGCCGGGGGCTGCCACGAGGCGGGCCTTGGCAATGCGCTCGGAGTCCCACTCCGCCAGGCCGTAGATCGCCTCCGCACAAAGATCCCCGTCTTCACGTGGGTGGCTGCGGGCCTCACTGCTGTAAATCTCCTGCCAGTGGCTGAGGGAGCGGTAGCGGTAGTCGGCCGAAAGATCCACCACTTTCACGCCCTTGGCCACGAGCGAAGGCACGAGCTGGGAGGCCAGTCCATTCGGGAGGCTGAGCACGGCCAGATCCGCCGCTGCGGCAATGGCTTCAGGTTCACAGGCTTGCACCACCGGATCTCCCGCCAAGGGGAGAAAGGGCACCAGATCGCTCCAGCGCTTGCCGCTGCTCCGTTCCCCTCCCAGGAACGTCACCTCCAGATGGGGGTGACCCTGCAGCAGGCGGAGGGTCTGGAGGCCGCCGTAGCCGCTTGCTCCGATCACCGCAACACGCCCTACTGTCATCCCCTGGCTTGTAAACCGGTGATCCTAGTGGCCCGTTCCTGGTTGCTGCTTCTTGCTCCGGTTCCGGTCATTCTCGCTGGTGCCTATAAGGATCTATAAAGAAAGCCTGTTGAGCTCTCGGGTTTCTTGCTTCCTTGACTCTTACGCCTGAGCGCCAGACCAGCGACGCTGAGCCAGCCATTCGTTTTGACTGCATTGCGGATGCCTTGGCGGCCATCCGCAATGGGGAGGCGATCGTGGTCGTGGATGACGAAAATCGGGAAAATGAGGGTGATCTGATCTGCGCGGCCCAGTTCGCCACGCCCCAGCAGATCAACTTCATGGCCACCGAAGCCCGGGGCCTGATCTGCCTAGCCATGGAGGGGGAGCGCCTGGACGCTCTGGATCTGCCGCTGATGGTGGATCACAACACCGACAGCAACCAGACGGCTTTCACCGTGAGCGTGGATGCGGGTCCGGAACACGGGGTGGGCACGGGCATTTCCGCTGAGGATCGGGCCCGTACGATCCAGGTGGCGATACACCCCCAGACCCGCACGGCCGACCTGAGGCGACCCGGCCATGTGTTTCCTCTCCGAGCCAGGGAGGGCGGTGTGCTCAAACGCGCCGGCCATACGGAGGCTGCCGTGGATCTGGCTCGACTTGCTGGGCTCTTTCCAGCAGGGGTGATCTGCGAAATCCAGAACGCTGATGGCTCCATGGCCCGGCTGCCCCAGCTCCTGCCCTATGCCCAACAGCATGGTCTGCGGCTGATTTCCATCGCCGACCTGATTCGTTATCGCCTGGCGACGGAGCGTTTCGTGCGCAGGCAGGCGGAAGCTTTGTTGCCCAGTGCATTTGGTGATTTTCGCGCGATCGGCTACCGCAATGAGCTCGATGGCAGCGAACACGTGGCTCTGATCAAGGGCCATCCCGAATTGGCTACGGCCCCGGTGCTTGTGCGGGTTCACAGCGAATGTCTCACCGGCGATGCCTTCGGATCCCTGCGCTGTGATTGCAGACCCCAGTTGGAACAGGCCCTGCGCATGATTGAGGCGGCTGGGGAGGGGGTGGTGGTGTATCTCCGCCAGGAGGGACGCGGGATCGGATTGGTGAACAAATTGCGGGCCTACAGCCTCCAGGATGGAGGGTTGGACACGGTCGAAGCCAATGAGCGTCTTGGTTTCCCTGCCGATCTGCGCAACTACGGGGTTGGGGCTCAGATCCTGAGTGATCTGGGGGTGCGGCACCTGCGCCTGATCACCAACAACCCGCGCAAGATTGCCGGCCTCGATGGCTATGGCCTGCAGGTGGTTGATCGGGTGCCGCTTGTGATTGATGCGGGAGCCCACAACGCCGCCTACCTCACGGCCAAGCGCCTGAAACTTGGTCACCTGATGGAGCCCCGTCCGGAGTCCGGGGCGGTCGCGCCCCAGGTCACCAGTGCAGGCCCCACGGCCGTGGTGGCCTGGCAGGCTGATGGGGCGGATCCTCAACGGGATCACACCCTTCTTCAGCGTCTTCAGGACTGGGCCGAGGAGCGCCACCTTCGCCTCCTGGTGGAGGACCATCCCCGCCTGCTGGCCCTTCTGGAGGGGCCATCCCTCGCCATCCTGCTGATGGCCCAGCCTGCCCAGGAATTGCAACCTGCGGATCTGGCCGCCCTGCTCACTCTTCTCGGGCGGTGGCCCCACACCCGCGGCGTGAGCCTTTTGCTGGCCCCCGATGGCCCCCGCAGCAGCCACCCCTCAGCCCTGCTGGAGCCGGAGCGGAGGCCCTTGGCGGAATTGCACCAGGCCGCCACCCTGGCCTGTCCATGGCTGAGCCTGGAGCCTGGTGCATTCCTTCGCTGGCAGGTCTGAAGGTCCCCCTTCGTCCTGTAGAACAGCGGCAGAAATGACGACTGCCATGGCTCCTTCCCCTGCCCTCGACCTCAGTACGGCTCGACTGGGCGTGCTTGGTGGGAGCGGTCTCTATGCCATGGAAGGTCTGGAGGATGTCAGGGAGCTAACGATCAGCACCCCCTACGGCGATCCTTCCGATTCCTTGCGCCTGGGGCGCATCGGGGATCTGGATGTGGTGTTTCTCGCTCGTCACGGCCGGCACCACAATTATTTGCCCACGGAGGTGCCCTACAAGGCCAACCTTTGGGCGCTCCGGTCCCTCGGGGTGCGATGGATCCTGTCCGTGTCGGCCGTCGGCTCCTTACAGGAGCAGTTTCGCCCCCTTGACATGCTGGTGCCGGATCAATTCATCGATCGGACCCATCAGCGTCCCTTGAGTTTCTTCGGGGAGGGTCTGGTGGCCCACGTGACCGCTGCCGATCCCTTCTGTCCAAGCCTGAGCACCATCCTGGCGGACGTGGCTGACAGCCTCATGCCCGAGGGGCGGGAACTCCACCGGGGTGGCACCTACCTGTGCATGGAGGGACCGGCCTTCTCCACCCGCGCGGAATCTGAGCTTTACCGCTCCTGGGGATGCGCCGTGATCGGCATGACCAACCACACCGAAGCCCGGCTCGCCAGGGAAGCGGAAATGGCCTACGCCACTCTGGCCATGGTGACCGATTACGACTGCTGGCACCAGGAGCATGACTCCGTGACAGTGGAGATGGTGATTGCCAATCTGCAGGCCAACGCGGCTCTGGCCCAGACCATCGTGCGGCTCGCCGCCGAGCGGATCGGAGCTCAGCGGCCCTCCAGTCCTGCCCATAGGGCCCTGCGCCATGCCCTGATGACACCGGCCAGCCACGTGCCCCCAGAGACCCGGCTGCGCACCGAGTTGTTCACAGCTCCCTACTGGGGGGAGGCAGGGTCAACCCCATGACCTCCAGGGTGGCCCGGAGGGAGGGGCCATGACGCTTGAGGGCATCGGCTGCTGAGGCCCCATCCATGCCGCCCACGGCCATGAGGAGAGCACATTTGACAGACCCCTGGCTTTCAGCCAGCAGGGCCCGGCCCCGATCCCTGTCCACACCGGCCAGGTCAGCCAGGATCCGCAGGGCCCGGTCCTCCAGCTTGGCGTTGCTGACGGAGACGTCCACCATGCGATGTCCGTACGCCTTCCCCAGCTGCACCATGACTCCGGTGGAGAGGATATTGAGGGCCATCTTGGTGGCCGTTCCTGCCTTGAGGCGGGTGGATCCGGTGAGCAATTCCGGCCCAGTGATGAGGCGGATATCGATAGCGCAGGGCATGGGAGCCTGGTCTCTGGGAACGCAGGCCATGGCAATGGTGAGGGCGCCGATGGCCTGACCATGGCGGAGTCCCCCCAGCACGTAGGGGGTGGTCCCTCCGGCGGCAATGCCCACCAGGGCATCCCCCGATGCAAACCCCCGCTCCTCCAGGTCCTGCTGCCCCTGATCTTCCAGATCCTCCAGCCCTTCCGAGCTGCGCAGCAATGCCGGCGCCCCTCCCGCCAGGACGCCTTGCACCATCTCAGGGGGGGAGCAGAACGTTGGGGGACATTCAGCCGCATCCAAAACCCCCAGTCGG
>JBIIHR010000124.1:0-4749 GCA_044235655.1 Cyanobium sp.
GACCCATTTCGGTCTCGCTTTTCAGGTATTCCGTGCCCGTGTAGCGCAAGCGCTTTTCATCGCTGATTAATTTCCCCGTGAGCACACAGAGCAGGGCATCGTGGGCTTCCACATCGCCACTGCTGAGATAGTGGGCGTCGTTGGTGGCGACCAGTTCGATCCCCAGTTCCTCGCCAATGCGCGCCATCTCCACATTCACCATTCGATCCTCCGGACCGCCGTGATCCTGGATCTCGAGGTAGTAGTCCTCCCCAAAAACCCCCTGATACCAGCTGGCCACCTCTCGGGCTACATCAGGCCGTCCTTGCAGAATGGCCTGGGGCACTTCCCCCCCCAGGCAGGCTGTGGCGGCGATCAGTCCCTCGCTGTGCTTCTGGAGGAGTTGTTTGTCGATGCAGGCCCTGGCAAAGATGCCACGGCCCCGCATGCCCTGCAGGTGAGAGATGCTCGTGAGCTTCACGAGGTTGCGATAACCGGTGCCGTTCTTTGCCAGTAAAACCAGGTGGTAGCGCCGCTCCTTCTTGGGCTGGGGGTCGGAAATGCTGCCGTTGATGACATACATTTCATTGCCGATGATGGGCTTAATACCTGCTTTTTTGCAGCTTTTTAAGAGTTCAATGGCTCCATACATCACCCCATGGTCCGTCAGGGCCAGGGCCGGCATGCCGAGCTCTTTGGCCCGTTCCACCAGGGCGGGCAACTGGGAGGCACCATCCAACAGGCTGTAGTCGCTGTGGTTGTGGAGAGAGACAAAACTCACGGCACCGTCCCGACAGCTGGGCCCACCTTAGGGGATTCAATCCACCAAAAGTAGTGGTTGCCGTGGCGCTATCGCCCGTAGAGCCACCACATCTAGAGGACCAGGGGAGCGTTTGGGCGGGCCTGCATCACGGCGGCAGCCTGTTCGTATTGATGGGCGACCTGGAGCAGCTTGCCTTCCTCGAGCACTCCAGCAATCAGCTGCAGTCCAATCGGCAGGCCCTGTTCATCAAAGCCACAGGGCACGCTGATCGCTGGCAGCCCTGCCAGGTTGGCTGGAATTGTGAGGAGGTCGGCCAGATACATCGCCAGGGGATCCTCCGTATGGGCTCCGAAGCGAAAGGCCGTGGTGGGTGAGGTGGGGGAGAGGAGCACATCCACCTGGGTGAAGGCGTGGTCGAAATCCCTGCGGATCAAGGTGCGAACCCGTTGGGCCTGCTTGTAGTAGGCATCTACATAACCGGCGGAGAGGGCATAGGTGCCGATCAGGATGCGCCGCTGCACCTCATCGCCAAAGCCCTCGGCCCGGGTGCGGGCCGTCATCACGGCCAGGTTGTCGTTGCTGCTGAGCTCACTGCGCAAGCCGTACTTCACTCCGTCGTAGCGGGCCAGATTGGCTGAGGCCTCGGAGGGGGCTATGACGTAATACGTGGCGATCCCATCGTCGAATCGGGGGCAGCTCACCTCCACCAGTTCGCAGCCCAGGCTTTCCAGCACCTGGGCTGCGGCCATCACGGAGGCCTTCACTTGGGGATCGAGGCCCTTCTCCTGGAAGCACTCCCGGATCAGGCCCACCTTCAGGCCCGCCAAAGGCTGGTTCAGATGGGCCCCGTAGTCAGGCACAGGCTCAGCCAGGCATGTGGCATCCCGGCGATCTTCGCCGGCGATGATCTGCAGCACCTCCGCCGCATCCGCCACGCAGGTGCTGAAAGGGCCCACCTGGTCGAGGGAGCTGGCGAAGGCCACCAACCCCCAGCGGCTGACCCTGCCGTAGGTGGGTTTGAACCCGACCACACCGCAGAAACTTGCTGGCTGACGAATGGACCCGCCCGTATCGGAGCCAAGGGAGACCAGGCATTCACCTGCGGCCACGGCTGCCGCACTACCTCCTGAGCTTCCTCCGGGCACCCGGCTGGGATCCCATGGGTTGCGGCTGGGCCCGAAGGCGGAGGTTTCCGTTGAGCTGCCCATGGCGAACTCATCGAGATTCGTTTTGCCAATCAGTACCGCCCCCGCCTGCCAGAGCCGTTCGGTCACCGTGGATTCGTAAGGCGGCACGAAGTTCTCAAGCATCCGGCTGGAGCAGGTGGTGCGGATGCCCCGGGTGCAGAGGTTGTCCTTGATCGCTACCGGAATGCCGGCCAAGGGGGGGAGCTCTTCCCCTGCAGACCGTCTGGCGTCGATGCGATCCGCATCCGCCAGGGCCCGTTCCCTGCAGACATCAACGAAGGCGTGCACCTGGGGCTCTACCGCTTCGATGCGCGCGAGAGCCGCCAATGTGAGATCCCTTGCGGAGACCTCCCCCCGCTGCAGTTTGCCGCGCCATTCGGCAATGCCCATCCCTGCGCACCATTGGTTTGGTGGACGCTATCAGTCCAGCTGCCAAGGCCCCTGCCTAGGCAGGAAGGGATGGCGAGGGCAGTTCGGTGTAGGGCTCGCTGCGGGAAGTGCGCAGCAGGCGGTGCTCCAGGCTCGCGGGGGTCTCCATCCGCAGGTCCTCAAGGAACGGCAGCAGAGCGGCTTCCAGGGTGCGACGTCTGACAAAGGGGCCAAACCAATACACCGCATCGGGAGAGCGGGTTTCCACCCGTGCCCACCAGGCAAGGCCAACCGCGTTGGCAAGGCTGCGCACTGGCCAGAGCAGGGGATTCATGGAGGAGTGCTGGGATCTCCCCATTCTGCCCATCGCGGGTCGCTCTGGCCCTTCTCAGAGATGGATGTCGTCCGCAAAGGTCTTCGTGCCCAGGGGAAGCTCGATCACAGGCTCAGGCCCTGGGAGACCATCCTCCCTGGCCTCCTCTGCCGATCCATCTCTGTCTTCAGGCCTGTCAGCCCCCGCTTCGGGCAGGGTGTCTTCGAGCCGAGTGTCTTCGGGTAGGAGGCTGTCCTCGTCCGTGGGGAGCTCTGGATTCGGTGGGGGCGAGGCCGGCTCCAGGGGCTGGGTGGCCACACTGGGCCGCACAAGCCGTGGCGGTGGAGCCGTCCCCTGGAGGCCGCGCATCCACCCCCTGCGAGCCACCTCATAGAGCACCAGTGCTGTGGCCACGGAGGCATTGAGGCTGGGTGTGGCGCCCCTGAGGGGAATGCGCACGAGCAGATCACAGCTCCGGCGGGTCAGCAGGGAGAGCCCCTGGCCTTCTGAACCGGTGATCACCACCAGGGGCCCTTCCAGATCGGCTTCCTCCAGGCTCACGGTGCCCTTGGCATCCAGTCCCACCACCCGGTAGCCCTCCTGTCGCAAGCTGTCCAGAGCCCGGTTGAGGTTCACCACCCGGGCCACCGGAAGATGTTCCAGGGCCCCTGCCGCCACCTTGGCCACAGAGCCGGTCAGGCCTGCGTTCCGCCGTTGCGGGAGCACCAGCCCATGGACCCCGAGGGCCTCCGCACTTCTGAGAATGGCCCCGAGATTCTGGGGGTCGGTGAGTCCATCCACGGCGACCAACAAGGGGGATTCTCCAAGCTGCCGGCAACCTTCGATCAAACTCGGCAGATCGAGGGTGTCTGCGGCTGCCGGCTGTAGCACGATCCCCTGGTGCACGGCCCCACCACTGATCTGGCCGAGCCTTGCCCAGGTCACCTCCTCCACCAGTACGCCCGACGACTTGGCTTCACGCAGGAGCTGGAGGAAGGTAGGGCGAAAGCGCATCTCCGGTGTGCACCAGATCCGATGGATCGGTCGCCCACTCTCCAGGGCGGCCTGGGCCGAATGGCGTCCCCAGATCAGATCACTGGGGGCCGCACCGGCGTGGGCTTCCCCCTGGGGGCGCTCCACCTCAGCCGGGATGGGCCTGTCCCGACGCGGACTTCTCAGGGGCCGGCTGAACCCCTCCTCCCGCCGGGCAGGACGCCATTGACGCCCCTCCTGGGAGGGTGTGCGGGGGCGGCCACCTTCTGGACGACGCCACTGATCAGCGCTGGGGGCTTCTGACCGATCCCGTGACCAGCGCCGGCTCTCCAAGGGGGCGTCGCCCTCGGGTCGTGGGGCTCGCCGACGAAAGGTGCTGCTGCCAGCCATTTTTCGGGGATCACCTGGGCCCCGAGCTGGCCGGCCTCGGGAGAAGTCTCTTGGGCTTCCTGGACCCATGCCAGGGCCGTCGCCGCGCCGGATGGGACGCCGGCGATTGGAATCATTGGGGGTTGGGCTCATGGTCCGCTACGCAGTGGAGGGGGTCGGTTTCCTCAAGGTGATCCAAAAGTTCAGCCAAGCGGCGCGGATCCTGGAGAAAGAGCCAGCCCACCATCGTCTCAAATCCCGTGGCCTGCCCATAAAGGGAGGCTTCCTGGGGGCGTGGACCCCGGCCGGCCCGGTTCCGCCCTCGCCGCACCATCTCCATCTCCTCCGGTCGGAGATGGGGTCGGAGCTGGTCCAGGGCAAGGGCTTGGGCTCCAGCCTTCACCCTGGCCATCACCCTGTTGTGGAGATCGGCCGGGCGGCCAGGGGCCTGGCAGCGTTGAAGACGCTGGTGGAGTTCCCACACCGCGTCTCCCAGCCAGGCCAATTGGAGGATGTTGAGTTCGGCCTCGGGAGCCAGAATGGGGAGGCTCGTGAGCCAGGTGGCCGCGCCCCCAGCGGGCACATGATGGGGAACGGCTTCAGGAGGCGAGCTGGTCAAGGGCGGTGGGCAGATCAGGCTGGAGATGGAGAAAATCCTCCAACCTCACCAGCTTGACGGTTTGCACCACACGGGCATTGCCGACCACCAGAAACTGCACCTTCTTCTGGTTGCATTCCTTGGCCAGCTGGACGAGGGCTCCCAGACCTGAGGAGTC
>JBIIHR010000125.1:0-4724 GCA_044235655.1 Cyanobium sp.
TGGGATGGGGCGCTGGGCGCCAGCTCCAGGGCAAGGAGCTCAGCTTCAACAACCTCATGGATCTGGAGGCTGCCCTGGCCACCGTTCGGGAGTTTGGGTATGGCGAGTCTGGTTCCCCCTCCCAGAGCCCACCGGCAGCCGTGGTCATCAAACACACCAATCCCTGTGGGGTGGCCACGGCGACCAATCCAGCGGAGGCCCTACGACGGGCCCTGGACGCAGATCGGGTGTCCGCCTTCGGCGGCATCGTGGCGCTCAACCAACCCGTGGATGGGACCTGCGCCGAGGCCCTCACGGGCCTTTTCCTGGAGTGCGTGGTGGCCCCTGGCTACAGCGCCGAGGCCAAGGAGCTTCTGGCCGCCAAACCCAACCTGCGGGTGCTGGAGCTGGCTCCTGCGGCTGTAGCGGCAGCCTCAGGCCAGCATATCCGCTCCCTCCTTGGCGGATTGCTGGTGCAGGACAGGGATGACCAGCCCATCGACCCGGAGGCCTGGCAGGTGGTGAGCCAGCGCCAGCCCACCGACCAAGAGTGGCTGGATCTGCGCTTCGCCTGGCAGGTGGTGCGCCATGTGCGCTCGAACGCCATTGTGGTAGCTGCCCAGAGGAAGACCCTCGGTATCGGGGGCGGGCAGACCAACCGGGTGGGCGCCGCCCGGATTGCCCTGGAGGCCGCCGGAAGCCAGGCCCAGGGAGCGGTGCTTGCCAGCGATGGCTTCTTCCCCTTTGAAGACACGGTTCGTCTGGCCGCAGACCATGGCATCAGTGCCGTGATCCAGCCTGGGGGGAGCCTGCGGGATGGGGACAGCATCACCGCCTGTGATGCCCTTGGCATGGCCATGGTGACTACGGGTCGCCGTCATTTTCTCCACTGACCCCTGGGGTTCCTCGACCCTGCTGGTCAGCGCCAGATGTAGCTTCGCCTGATAGTGAGTTGGCCTTGCCATGCTTGATCTGATTCCCCCTTCCGTGGCTCACAACCTCAATTTCCTTCACCCGGTTTTGATGTGGGTGCTGTTTGGCCTGGCGGCCTATTCCATGGTGCTTGGCCTGAAAGCTAAAAAGACCCGCACTGCGGATGCCGAAGAGCGCAAGACCCTGATCAAAGGCCAATTTGCTCGTCGGCACTATCTGATGGGCAGCCTGCTGCTGGCGCTGATGGTGGTGGGCACGGTGGGTGGCATGGCGGTCACCTATCTCAACAACGGCAAACTCTTCTTTGGTCCCCACCTTCTCGTGGGCCTCGCCATGACCGCCTTGATCGCCATGGCTGCTTCCCTATCGCCGTTGATGCAGCAAGGCAATCTGGTAGCTCGAAAGGTTCACGTGGGCTTGAACATGGCCCTGATGTCCCTCTTCCTCTGGCAGGCCGTCACGGGGATGCAGATCGTCAACAAGATCCTCACCAGCTCCTGAGACGTTCGGATCCCTCCCGACCTAAAACTGGGCCCGGCGGCGGGGGGGGCAAGGAATCCCATGGCGGGCATGAAAATCGGCCTGAACCTTCCAGGTCAGACGCCGGGAAATCTGCCGCACGATCTGGCGCAGTAGATGATCACCGCTGCTCTGCAACAGTCCCCCTGGGAGGAGGGTCAGCATTGACGGCAAGCGGATCCATACGGCCAGATCGAGCTGCCAGCGCACCAGGGTGTGGGCCATGAGCCGGTCCACATCCTCATGGGAAACCTCCTTGGATCCATCTAGTCCGGCTTCATCCAACTCGAGGGAGGCGTTGAAGTCCACGTCGTAGACCCCGGCAAGGGCAGGATCCGTCGACGGCAGCGGCACTGTGATGATGGAATAAACCCCATTGTCTTCTGGCAGCAGCTCCAAGCCAATGGTGGGCTCCACTTCGAAGCCGAAGTTGCCGAAGCGGCCCAGGCTCAAGGTGTATCCCCGCTCCCCCAGTGAGGTGACCTCCATCGGGCTGGCACAGCTCTGGAACCATCCCTGATGTTCATCCAGATACCCGGCGACCACGGCGGCTGGTGCCCGCATCTCCATCATGTCCGAAAAGGCGCTGGCGTAGCGAAACACCTGTTTGTCGTTGCCGTAGGCATGGCGCAGGACCAAGCCCGAATGGTGCTGCGCGATGGGAGCAGGATGCTCTGCGGAGCCCCTTGCTGCGGGGTGGTCTGGCTCTGGGGGACTGTCGATCGTTGGAGTGGACACCAGGGAAGGCGAGGGCAACGGGGCTCCTTATTGGTGGGGGGCGCTGGGGCCGTGGGCCGACCCTTGAAAGGGGTGCAGACCCTAGGACAGAGGACGAACCTTTAGGGAATGTAAAGCCAGGTCTTGGGACTGGATCGGATCAGGCCCTGCTGAGCTGGATCAATCGTTGGATCACGTCTTCCACCACCCGATCCGGCGTGGAGGCTCCAGAGGTGATGCCAACCCGGATGGGTCCCTCTGGCAGAAACGGCTGTTCCGTGGCCAGCTCGGCTCCAAGAGGTTTGTGGCAGATCTGGTTGCCAGGGCCGATGCGCTCAGGGGTGTCGATATGGAATGAACGGATGCCTCGGCTGATGGCAATCTCCTGCAGATGAGTGGTGTTGGAGGAGTTGTAGCCGCCGATGACCACGATCAGATCAAGGGGCTCCTCCACCAGGGAAAACATGGCATCCTGGCGTTCCTGTGTGGCGTCGCAGATGGTATTGAAAGCCACAAAGTGATCGTTCAGAGTGCTGGGTCCATACCGCTTCAACATGGTGCGCTCAAACAGTCGGCCGATATCCTCCGTTTCCCTTTTCAACATGGTGGTCTGATTGGCCACTCCTACATGCCTCAGGTCGCGGTCGGGGTCAAAATCGGGGGAACAAGCCTTCGCGAAACGCTCCATGAAGGCTTCGCGTTGCTCCTGAGAAGGGGAATGACCATCGGCGCTGGCCAAAATGTAGTCGCACACCAATTGAGCCTCTGCCAGGTCAAGGACTACCAGATAGGTCCCAGCAAAAGAACTGGTGGCGAGGGTCTCTTCATGTTTCACCTTGCCATGAATGATCGAAGTGATCGAATGTTTTTTATGCTTTTCAACCGTTGTCCATACTTTGGAGACCCATGGACAGGTGGTGTCAACGATGTGGCATCCCCGTTCGTTAAGCAGCTGCATTTCCTGAACCGTGGCCCCAAAGGCTGGGAGGATCACCACATCCCCGGGTGCCACATCAGAGAAATCCTTTAAACCTTCCTCCACTGGGATGAAGCGCACGTTCATCTCGCGAAGGTGGAGATTAACCGATGGATTATGGATAATCTCATTGGTGATCCAGATTCGCTCTTGCGGGTAAAACCGGCGGGTTTCGTAGGCCATGGCCACCGCTCTTTCCACCCCCCAGCAAAAGCCGAAGGCCTCGGCCAGGCGGACCGTGAGTCGGCCATCCCGCAGGGCGTATCCGTTATCCCGAATGTTGGCAACCAAATCGCTTTGATAGGCCGTTTGCAGATTGCCGGCCACTTCCTCACCCAGCCCGAAGCCCCGGCGGTTGTAACGCTCCGAATGATGGAGGGCACGCTTGAAGGCGTGGGTATCCATGGGCGCACCGGCAAACCGACCCGACTCTATGGGATGTCTTTTGCCTCTGGGTCCGGCGTGGGCTGGTGGGGCAACACGGGGGTGATCCCTTCCCAGTGCACCGCATCCACCTCGTAGCGAAACCGGCAGGGCAGCACTTCCACCCCTGCGGTCAGGGCCTCACGGAAGAGCGATCCATAGCGGGGGTCGGCGCTGTCGCCAGGGGCGAAAACTTGGATGTCCGGGCGACTCAGGCAGGGCACCAGCACGGCCCGCGCATCTGGAAGCACCCCAATGAGCTCCACGAGATGCTTCTGCCCTCGTTCGCTCACCGTGTCCGGGAACAAGCCCACCGCGTTCAGACACCAGGTGGTGTTCTTCACCTCCAGGTAGATGGGTCGCGGGTCGGTGTTGGCTGGATCCGGTTGCAGCAGCAAATCGATGCGGCTTCGCCTCCCCTGGCCATAGGGCACCTCGGCCCGGATGGCCCCCACCGGACCCAGCCAGGGCGCCAGATAGCCCCTTTCGATCGTTTGCCGCACCAGATGATTGGGCAGGGCTGTGTTCACGCCCACCCACACGGGCTGGCCATCCACCCCCGGCACCTCAGCCTGTTCCCAGGTCCATTCGAGTTTGCGGGTCGGTGCTGGAGCGTGCCGCAGTCGCACCCTGCCACCAGGGAGCAAGACGCCGGTCATGGGTCCGGTGTTGGGGCAATGAACCGTCACTACACCCCCCCCAACCAGTTCCACATCTGCCAGGAACCGCTTGTAGCGCCGCAAGAGCACACCTTCCACCAGGGCAGGCATCTGGTGGACCAGCCCTCCAGCGCCCCCGCTGCTGGGGTTCAGACGGCCTGTGGAGGGGGGCATGGGCGTGAGGGCTTGGGACCCCGGCAAGGCGGGCCGCCATACTGCCGTGCGACGTGTGGGGCTTCGGCCCGCCTGGATTGGCTCCATCCCTCAAACGGATTGCCCTGATCGTGGCTGTGGCCACGGCTCTCAGCAAGGTGGCGGGCCTGTTCCGCCAGCAGGTGATCGCGGCGGCGTTCGGCGTGGGTGCCGCGTATGACGCCTACAACTATGCCTATGTGCTTCCAGGCTTTCTGCTGATTCTCCTGGGGGGCATCAATGGCCCCTTCCACAGCGCCATGGTGAGTGTGCTGGCCAGGCGCCCCCGCCAGGAGGGGGGGCATGTGCTCGCCGCCATCAACACC
>JBIIHR010000126.1:0-4722 GCA_044235655.1 Cyanobium sp.
AGGCTGTAGAGGATGGTGAGGCTGGCGAGCAGCAGCAGGCCCGCCGCCCCCACTGCTGCCGGAGTGGGCTTGGCCCCGGCCACGGTGGCGGCCCACACCATCAGGCCGAGGCCACTCAGGATCTCCGGCAGGCCCCCCAGGGCAAAGGTGCGGCTCGAGAGCCAGAACTGGCTGTCGATTGGTTTGAGCAGCACAAAATCCAGGGTGCCTTCCTGCACATGGGTGACGATGCGGCTCAGGTTGGGGCGCAGCAGGGTGTTCGCCACGCCATCGAGCATGGAATACACCCCCAGCACCACCAGCGCTTCGGACCAGGTCCAGCCACCCAGGCTGCGCCCCCCCTGGAAAAAGAGCGACATCACAAAAAGGCTGCCCGCCAGGTTGCCGCCGATGGCCAGCAGATCAAAGAGCAGGTTGGCCTGATACTCCGTTTGGCTGGCCAGGGCGGTGCTCCAGAAGCGCAGGAGCGTTTTCAGATAGCGGCCCATCAGGCCCCCATGGCCGCGTAGCGGCGCACCCCGGCCCGCCAGAGCAGGAGCGTGAGGGGCAGCAGGAGGGCCATCCAGCCCAGCAGGGCGGCCAACCCCCCTGCCACATTCACCTCGGCCCCCGCCAGCAGGCGGGCGGGGAAGTGGATGATCCAGGGGAAGGGCGTCCACTGGGCCACCTGGCGCACCGCCGGGGGAAACACCTCCAAGGGGGCCATCAAGCCCGAGAGGAAGAGCATGGCCAGGGTGTGCAGGCGCTCCAGGGCGCTGGCTCGCTCGCTCCAGAAGCAGAGCACGGCGATCAGGCTCTGTGTCAAGAAGTTCACCGCGAAGGCCAGCCCCGTGGCCAGCACCACCAGCGCCAGGCGCCCGGGCGAGGGCAGCCAGGCCGCCCAGGGCACCACCAGCAGGAACAGCCCCATCAGGCCAAGCACAAAGGGAAAGCGGGTGGCCTGCTCCGCCAGGTGGGCGCTGAGGTAGCGCCAAAGGGGATGGAGAGGCTGGAGCAGCATGGGGGAGAGCCTGCCCTGCAGGGCGTCCTCCTCGAAGGAGAACACCACCCAGGCGATGGTGAACTGACGAACCACGAAGGCGCTGAGGAAGTAGCGCGCCAGGTCCACACGGCTCAGCCCCGCTGCGGCACCGCCCGCTCCGCCGAGCCCCCCGGCCGTATCGGCCTGGTGGATCCAGAGGGCCATCATCATCAGGGGCACCAGCCCCGACAGGGCCCACAGCGCGATCTCGGCCCGGTACTCCAGCATGTGGGCGTACTGGGTGGCTAAAAGCACCCGGGCCAGGCGGGCTTGCTTTCTCATCCCACCTCCCCCTGGCGGAACACCTGGCCGATGAGGTCTTCGATGGGGGGATCACGCACCTCCAGATCCTCCACCGCCAGCTCGGCCAGGATCTTGGCCACCTGGCCCGTGAGCTCCCCCCGCGGAATCAGGAGCCGCACCTGGCGCCCCTGCAGGTGCTGCAGGTCGCCATAGGTGCGAAGACGCTCCGCAGCCACCGGATCGGCCAGCTCCAGGCGCACCTCACGGCAGGGTGCCAGCCGGTTGGTGAGCGCCTCCAGGCTGCCGTCATGGAATAGGCGCCCCTGATGAATCAACAGCACCCGGGGGCAGAGGGCGGTGATGTCGGCCATGTAGTGGCTGGTGAGGAGGAGGGTGGCGCCGTAGCGGCGGTTGTAGGCCGCCAGAAACTCGCGCACCCTGGCCTGGGCATTGATGTCGAGCCCGAGGGTGGGCTCATCAAGAAAGAGCACCTGGGGACGATGGAGCAGGGCCGCCATCAGCTCCGCCTTCATGCGCTCTCCCAGGGAGAGCTTGCGCACGGGGCGGGTGAGCTCGGGCCCCAGTTCCAGCATCTCGGCCAGCTCCTGGATGCGCCGCTTGGCTTCCCCGTCGTCGATGCCGTAGACGGCCGCGTTGAGGTAGAGGCTGTCGAGGGGGGGGAGATCCCAGAGCAGCTGTTGCTTCTGGCCCATCACCAGGGTGATGGTTTCCAGAAAGCGCCGCTGGCGCCGCCGTGGCTCCATTCCCGCCACGTTGGCCACACCGCTGCTGGGGTGGATCAGGCCGCTGAGCATCTTGAGGGTGGTGGTTTTGCCGGCCCCATTGGGGCCGAGAAAGCCCACCATCTCTCCGGGTTCGATGGAGAAGCTCACCTCCCGCACAGCATCCACCGACCGCCAGCGGCGGTGCACCAGATGGCGCAGGGTGCCGCCCAGACCAGGTTGCTTGTCCGCCACCTGGAAGCGCTTGCTGAGTTGCTCGGCCCGCACAATTGCCATGCCCTTAGATCAACCTCTGCAGCAGGGCCAATAGATCGGTGCCGTACCGATCCAGTTTGGCCTGGCCAACCCCGCTCACCTCGGCCAATTCCGCTTCGCTGGCGGGCCTTCGTCTGGCGATCTCCATCAGGGTGCGGTCGTGGAACACCACATAGGGCGGGACGCCTTGCTGGCGGGCCTGTTCCAGCCGCCAGATCTTGAGCGCCTGGAACGCCTCGGCGGCGTAGCCGGAGAGGTCGTCGGGGCTGGGTCTGGGAGCTCCGCCATCCCTGGAGGATGCCGTCCGTCGATCCCGGCTCGGGGCGGGCAGGGGCAGAGCCAGGGAGATCTCCCCCCGCAGCAGGGGACGCACCTGCTCCTGGGGGCCGAAACGCAGACCACCACGGGCTTCAGGGTCGGTTTCCAGATAGCCGAGGTTCACCAGCTGGCGAAAGAGGCTGCGCCATTGCCCCCGATCCAGCTCCTTGCCCAGCCCGTAGACGCTCAGCTCCTGGTGACCTAACTGGCGGATCCGGGCGGTGTCGGCCCCCAGCAGCACATCCACCAGGTGGGAGGCGCCGAAGCGGTAGCCGGTGCGGTGCACGGCAGACAGGGCCTTCCGTGCCGGCTCCGTCACCTCCACGGGGGGTTGGGGATCCAGGCAGGCATCGCAGTTGCCGCAGGGCTCTGCCAGGGTTTCCCCCAGGTGAGCCAGGAGCAGCTGGCGCCGGCAGCTGCCGGCTTCCGAAAAGCCGATCAGCGCTTCCAGCTTGGAGCGCTCGATGCGTTTCTGCTCCTCGCTCGCCGCCGAGTCTTCGATCCACTGCCGCAGCTGCTGCCCATCGCCTCCCCCGTGCACCATCCAGGCCATGGCGGGGAGGCCATCCCGTCCGGCCCGACCCGTCTCCTGGTAATAGGCCTCCAGGCTCTTGGGTAGATCGATGTGGGCCACAAAACGCACATCCGGTCTGTTGATGCCCATACCGAAGGCGATCGTGGCCACCACCACCACCGGCCCTCCCCCGCGGAAACGCTGCAACACGCCTGAGCGGCGCTCCGCATCGAGGCCGGCGTGATAGGCCAGGGCCTCGATGCCGGCCCCCTGGAGCAGGCTCGCCACCTGCTCCACCCGCTGGCGGGAGCGGGCGTAGACAATGCCTGCTTCACCCCGATGCTCCTCCAGGAAGGCGAGCAGTTGCCGTTGCAGATTGTCCTGCTGCCGGATCCAGTAACGGATGTTGGCCCTGTTGAAACTGGCGATGAACACCGCCTCCGGGGTCAGCTGCAGGTGCTGGATGATGTCGTCTCGCGTGCGCGGATCGGCGGTGGCGGTGAGCGCCAGTCGCGGCACCCCTGGCCAGCGCTCAGCGAGTTGCCCCAGCTGGCGATACTCCGGACGAAAGTCGTGGCCCCATTGCGACAGGCAGTGGGCCTCGTCGATCGCAAACAGGGAAACAGGGCCCAGGCGCTGGAGGCCCTCCCCGGCAAACAAGCGCTCCGGGGAGACGTAGAGGAGTTTGAGTCGGCCCTGGGCCAGCGCGCTCCAGGCGGCGGCCGATTCCTCCGGCGGCAGGGCGGAGTGCAGGGCCGCGGCGGCCACGCCCTGCTGGCGCAGGCTCTCCACCTGGTCGTCCATCAGGGCGATCAGGGGTGAGATCACCACGGTGAGGCCCGGGAGGCAGAGAGCCGGCACCTGATAGCAGAGCGATTTGCCTCCGCCGGTGGGCATCAGCACCAGGGCGGATCCCCCAGCCAGCACATGTTCCACCACGGCCTGCTGGGGACCGCGGAAGGCGGGGTAGCCAAACACCTGCTGCAGGATCTGCTGGGGATCGGCTGGGATGGTGGGGGGGGCCATGGGAGCCGATCGGGTGGTTGCGTTGCTCAGGAAGCCGATCGATCCAGCACCCCCACGCAGCGCCCACAGAGGGTGGGGTGGGAGAGGTGGGTGCCGATGTCGCTGCTGTAGTGCCAGCAGCGCTCGCATTTGGCTCCTTCGGCCCTGGCGATTCGAACGGTCACCCCATCCTCGTGGGCCTCACTCAGCACCGATGGAAGCGGTTCTTCCCCCACCTCCACAGCAGACACCAGTAGCCAGTCGGCCAGATTGTCGACCGTTGGTTGACCACTGGCGCCCAGGGTCAAAAGGCCGCGTTGGAGCGCGACCGCGGTCTCTCCTTCCGTCAGTAGCACCTGCACCTGGGCTTCCAGGGAGGCGCCCAGTTCCCCTCGACTACGACACCCCTCCAGCTGGCGGTTCACCAGGTTGCGGAGCTCTAGCACCTGTTGCACCGCAGCCTGATCCGCTGATCCCACCAACCCTTTCCACTCGGGAGGAACGCTGGGCCAACCGCGCTCGAACACGGAGCGTTCCGCCACGGGATAGGGCAGGTTCTGCCAGATGTCTTCCGCCATGTGGCAGAGCACCGGCGCAATCAGTCCTGCCAGCCGCTCCACCAC
>JBIIHR010000127.1:0-4715 GCA_044235655.1 Cyanobium sp.
AGGTGAGGTTCAGGCGGCGAGCCGAGCGCACCTGGACCAGGGGCTGGCGAAGCCCCAGCAGGCGGATGATATCCGCCCTCACCTGGGGCGGAGCCGTGGCCGAAAGGGCCACCAGGGGAACCCCGGGGAAGAGGGTCCGCAGGTGGCCGAGCCGGCGGTAGTGGGGCCGGAAGTCATGGCCCCAGGCGCTGATGCAGTGGGCCTCGTCGACGGCAAGGGCCACCAGGGCTCCGGATTCGACGCAATCCTCCAGCAACTGGCGGGCACTCTCCACCTCAAGCCGTTCCGGGGCCAGATAAAGGAGGCGAAGGCGTCGCTCCTCCAGGGCGCGCCTGAGCGACCGCTGTTCGTCAAAGGGCAGGCCTCGATGGAGACAGGCGGCGGGAATGCCCCGCCGCTGCAACTGACGCACCTGATCCTGCATCAGGGCCACCAGCGGGGACACCACCACAGTGAGCCCCTCTCTCACCAGCGCTGGCAGCTGATAGCAAAGCGACTTGCCCGCCCCCGTGGGAAGAACGGCGAGACAGTCTCGGCCCTCCAGCAGGGCTTCCACCACAGGCCTCTGGCCATCGCGGAAGGCCGACCAACCGAAGTGCCGCTGCAAGGACGCGAGGAGGGGGTCCTCCGGCAACTTCACACCATGCGTAGTGCCCCAGACCTTAGCTTCCCCCACCGGTAGGCAAGGGCGGGGCCTCCAGCTGGTCGGCACCCTCCTCCACCAGCTGCAAGCGCACCCGTTTCCCCCCAGCCAACTCCCCGAGCGACACCCGGAGGGTGCTGCCGCTCAGAGTCTGCAGGGCTTGCAGCAGGGTGCGCAGGTGGGGGGTGCTGCTGCCGCTCTCCAGCCAGAGCCGCTCCTGCAGCATCCCAAGCCGCCGCCAACTGGTGTGGAGTTGGAGCACGGCACGCTCCAGCTGGCGAGCTTGCCCCACCGCATCCGCCAGCAGGCCAAGGGCATCCAGGCGCTGGGCCTCAAGCATGGCTTTTTCAAAGTTCAGGTCCTCCTGCTGCAGGGCCCGGACCGCCAGGCCCGCATCGGCGGCCTTCTGCAGCCAGCGGGCCGTAAGGGTCACCTCCTTCACACGATCCAGTTCGGGCTCCTCCCGCAGCTCTTTCCGCAGCGACTCCTGCTGGTCATCGGGCAATTTGGCCAGTTCCCGCACCAGGGGGGCCACGGCCCGGGGGGGCAGCAGATTATCTGCGGTGCGCTGGCGGATTTCTTCCGGCAGCAGGGGGCTGGTGGCCGCCACCACCTCATCGCTGAGGCGTCGCACCTGCTGGCGGGTGATCTGCTGGCCGGCCAGGGCGGCCTCACTCACCAGCTGCTGCACCTCAGGGCCGGCCTGGGCCGTTTCCAGAAAGGCCCGCTTGGAAAACCGGTTGACACTGCTGTCATCCAGGAGCCCCTCCCCGAGGAGGTTGTCCGCGGAGTCGGCCAGCTGGATGAGGGTGTAGGCGCGGGTCTTGCTGATTTCGTGTTCCCTCAGCCATTGGATAAAGCCCTGTCCCCGGCCCTCGCCCCCGCGTTTTTCCCGGTCGCGCACGGCCCGCAGAATGCGTCCCCTCCAGATCTCGGTCTGCAGGTCAAACCGATCACAGACCGCCCAGGCCTCCTCCAGGCGGGCCTCAAATTCCATGGTGCTGATGTCGTCCTGCTCCGGATCCGGCAACTCCAGGACAAAGGGCGGGGAGTCGGCAGAGGCGGAGGAAGACACCAGCAACACTCAAGGGCCTGCGGATGCTGCCACGGTGCCGGTGGCTATGGACGACGAATCGTGACGTCGAGGCCTTGGGGTCAGGGGAGGTCGGTATCGTCATCTCGACCCTTCTCTGACCCGCTCACGAGCAATGGCCATCTCCCGCGGTGACAAAGTGCGCATCAAGCGTCCCGAGTCCTACTGGTACAACGAGCTCGGCACCGTTGCCTCCATCGACACCTCCGGAATCCGCTACCCCGTTGTGGTGCGTTTTGAGAAGGTGAATTACAACGGGTACAGCGGATCAGAAGGTGGGATCAACACCAACAATTTCGCCGAAACCGAGCTCGAGAAGGCCTGAGTCGCCCTGACCCCGCCTCTTTTCAACGGCCTTGCCTGAGCTCCCCGAAGTCGAAACCGTTCGTCGGGGACTTGAACGCCATACCCTCGGTGTGGAATGGGCCAAGGTGGAGGTACTCCGGGCGCGGGCGGTGGCCAGTCCCCCTGATCCAGCCCTCTTCAGTCTGGGTTTGCAGGACACCCACATCACCGGCTGGCAACGGCGTGGCAAGTATTTGCTGGCCGCCCTTCGCCATGGCGACGGCAGCCCTGCCGGCCATTGGGGCGTGCATCTGCGAATGACAGGCCAATTTCTCTGGATCGAGCGCCCAACGGAACCCTGCAGGCACACCCGGGTCCGGCTCTGGAGTTCCAGTGGGCAGGAATTGCGTTTTGTGGATACGCGCAGCTTTGGCCAGATGTGGTGGATTCCCGCAGGCCACGCCCCCGAGGCTGTGATGCAGGCTCTCGCCCGTCTTGGCCCAGAACCCTTCGCCGCCGATTTTTCAGCGACATACCTCAGGCAGAAACTGGCCACCAGCCGGAGAGCCATCAAAACGGCCCTCCTCGATCAATCCCTCGTGGCCGGTGTGGGCAACATCTACGCCGATGAGAGCCTGTTTGCCGCCGGGATCCGTCCCCAAACCCCAGCCCACCGGCTGGGCGTGCGGCGGCTCGCCCGGCTGCGAGACGCCTTACTTGAGGTCCTCACGGCGAGCA
This sequence comes from Cyanobium sp., assembly GCA_044235655.1. GTDB lineage: Bacteria > Cyanobacteriota > Cyanobacteriia > PCC-6307 > Cyanobiaceae > Cyanobium. Next base: position 2,760 of record JBIIHR010000127.1, read on the forward strand.
TTCAGGCGGGTGGGACCACCTTCAGCGATTTTCGTCACCTTTCCGGGCTAAATGGAAACTATGGAGGTCAGGCCTGGGTGTACCGCCGGGCTGGCCAGCCGTGCCGGCGCTGCGGATCCCCTATCCAACTGGATCGCCTGGGGGGTCGAAGCAGCCACTGGTGTGCCCACTGCCAGAGTTGAGTGATCTCCCATGTCCGCCGCTCAGCCCTTCGCCATGGTCCCAGCCCCTTCGGCGCCCGATGATCTCTCGCAAGAGGAGGCCCTCGCCCTCTGCCGGGTGATGGCCGCCATCCACCAGCGTGGGTGGTGCGATGGCACGGGAGGGAACTTCAGCGTCGTGCTGTCACGAACACCTCTGGAGCTGCTGATGGCGCCCAGTGGGGTGGACAAAGGGACGGTGGCGCCAGCAGACCTGATCGTGGTGGATGAAGAGGGGCAGGTGGTCCGCGGCAGCGGCAAGGCCTCCGCCGAGACCCTTCTGCATCTGGCGATCCTCTCCAGCACCAATGCAGGCGCCGTGCTCCACACCCATTCCCAGGCCGCCACCCTGCTCTCCCGCCTGGAGGTGGAGCGCACAGGTCAGGTGGTGATTGGGGGCCTGGAAATGCTCAAAGGGTTGGAGGGCATCCGATCCCATGCCGGGCAGATCTCCATCCCTGTTTTGCCCAACAGCCAGGACATGGGGCAGCTGAGTCAGGCGGCCCATCCCCATCTGGCAAAAGCTCCCCACGGTCTACTGATTGCCGGGCATGGGTTGTATGCGTGGGGGGCCTCCCTGGCCCAAGCCATGCGCCATCTGGAAATCCTGGAGTTTCTCCTGGAGCAGCAATGGCGCCATCTCCTGCTCGATGCCCTACTTCAGAACGCCTCTCCTTCTTCATGACAACCCCTCCACCCATCCGCCAAGTGGTGCTGGATATCGAAGGCACTACCTGTCCTGTCGATTTTGTGAGTGAGGTGCTTTTCCCCTATGCCAGGGCAAAGCTGCTGCCCTTTCTGACCAGTCACAAAGCCGAGGACCCCATCTGCAAACTGCTGCAGGAAGTACAGGCTGCGCTTCTGCAGGATCCCTCCCCGATCGCTGGGGCTCTGCGCTCGGGAGCCCCTTCCACGGGGGTCCATGAGAGCTATGGGCTGGACACCCTCTGCAGCTATCTGGATTGGCTGATCCAAACCGATCGAAAAATTACGCCCCTGAAAGACCTCCAGGGAAGAATCTGGGACGAGGGCTATCAACAGGGAGACCTCATCGCCCCCCTCTTTGCCGATGTACCCAGGGCTCTGCAACGCTGGCATGGCCAAGGGATTGGCCTTTCCGTGTATTCCTCAGGCTCGGTGCAGGCGCAACAACTTCTCTATGGCCACACAGAATCAGGCGACCTGAGCTCTGTCTTTAGCCATTGGTTTGATACGCGCACGGGGGCCAAGAATGATCCCGAGAGCTATAGAAAAATCACCACAACCCTGCAGACCCAACCGGAGTCTGTGTTGTTCATCAGCGACGCCATCGCCGAACTCGTTGCTGCAGACCAGGCGGGCATGGCAGTGGTCTTCAGTCTCAGACCTGGCAATCCCCAGCAAGACCCTCAGCACTTTCGAGCGATTGAAAGTTTCGACACGCTGGATTTCTAAGTCCGCACCGGATCCATAGATGCCCTCCCACAAAAAAGCCACCCGAGAGGGTGGCAAGAGTGAGAAAAGAAGAGAAAAAGATTTATCCTGGCATCGTGCTATTTTCGCGAGGCGCTACCACCTAACTATCGTCGCCGCTGCTGCGTTTCACAACCGAGTTCGAGATGGATCGGTGTGGTTCCACAGCGCTATGAACACCAGGAAATATTGAAATCCATCAGTTGATGTCCTGATGGATCTTTTCCTCAAGGTTGAACCCTGAGAACTGCATAGGTTAACTAAAAAACTTTAGCTCCAGAAAGAAAGGTATAGAGCTGATGGT
>JBIIHR010000130.1:0-4714 GCA_044235655.1 Cyanobium sp.
GGGGTTGCTTGGTTGGTCCGCTAAAAAATCTGCCAAACGCTGGCCAGGAGCCAGATAGTTGTTGCCTCCAGCCTTGAATGCTTGTTGTTCCCAATGCCGTTGAAAGGCCACTCCGGCAAGAGGGTCTTCTGGCCAGCGTGCCCATGGGTCCATATCTTCGCTGGTGATGTTCACCACCAGGCCACTATTGGCATTGCGTTCCCGGCGGGAATGCTGGCTCATGCCATTGGTTACCACGCAGCCTTCCTCGGACGTGGCCCCCACCACCCAGCCTCCCGGGCACATGCAGAAGCTGTAGACATCTCGTCCCGTTTGCGTGTGGTGCACCAGCTTGTATTCGGCTGGACCAAGGCGGGGGTGGCCCGCCTGCTCACCCCAACGCGCCCGATCAATGAGGGCCTGGGGATGCTCAATCCGCAGGCCCACCGCGAAGGGTTTGCGCGTGATGGCAACTCCCTGTTGCTCAAGCCGGTGAAAGGTGTCACGCGCACTGTGCCCTAAGGCCAGCACCACATGGCGGGCCTGCAGGCACTCTCCATGGGCCAGACGCACCCCCTCCACCTGCCGGCTGCCGTCTCTCGCCAGGATGAGCTCCTCCACCCTGGCTCCGAACCGCACCTCGCCCCCTAGGGATTGGATCTTTTCCCGCAGACTCCTCACCACGGTGGCCAGCCGGAAAGTGCCGATATGGGGATGGTGCAGGGTCAGGATGTCTGGATAGGCCCCAGCCGCCACGAGCTCCTCCAGCACCTTGCGCACGTAGCTAGCTGGTTCACTGATCTGGCTGTAGAGCTTGCCATCGGAAAATGTTCCAGCCCCTCCCTCCCCAAACTGTGCATTGGATTCGGGGTTAAAGCTCTGGGTTCCACGCCAGAAACCAAAGGTGTCTTTCGTGCGCTGCTTCACCGGTTGTCCCCGCTCCAGGAGAAGGGGACACAAACCCATCTCGGCGAGCAGCAGGGCGGCAAAATACCCGCAGGGCCCTGCACCCACCACCAGGGGGCGTTGGCCGATGGTTTGCCACTGCTTCCCCTGAAGTGGTTCCACAACGAAGGCGTATCGCTCATCGGGGGTTGGCCGGAGCTGGGGGCTGTTGGCGAAACGGCGCATCAGTTGCTGCTTTTGCTTGCCGTCCAGCGCCAACTCCAGATCGATGGCATAAACCAACTGAATCGCCCCTTTCCTGCGGGCGTCAATGCTCTGTTTCACCACCTGATGGGACAACAGCACGGAGGCTGGAAGATGAAGCTTGGAGCAGATTGCGCCTTCCAATTCAGCCTGGGTGTGGTCCAGTGGAAGTCGGAGGCCGTGAAGTCGCCAGCGTTCCATCGTTGCTGGTTATCGGCCGATCTCAGGAACACCGCGCTGCAGTTTTCTGCGGGTCAGAACGGCCAAGGCGATGCGAAAAGCCTCCTCCAAGCGCTGAATGGTTTCATTAGATCCTCCTGTTTCAGGGGTATGAATGCTGATCAGAAGCCGGAACGCTTCTCGCACATCCGCTTCTTCCGCATCGGTGTCTAGCCCGAGGGCTGCAAAGGCCCCAAGTTCTCTCAAGGAGGGCACGTCTGCCAAGCACGGAGGGGCTTCCTCCGCTGCCATAAGCCGGCTCTTCAGATAGGTCATCTGAACGCTGGTGAGCGGCTCAGCCATGGTCCGTTTCTGTTGGAGCCATTCCAGGGCGGTTAAGGCACCGAGGTTGAGGGGAAAACGGGTGCGATCTGGCAAGCCCACCAGCATGGGCTCCACATGAAGGTAGTGGCTGGCTTCAGCAAGGCCTAAGTTGCGCCGGCGGCCGATCTGTACCCGGGCCGTGCACCCCTGAGCGGCTTGGAGCAGCGCGTAGAGGGGAGTGCGACCAACGATCACTTCGAGCAGGATGTCCCCGGAACTCACGGTGAGCTCGAAGAGGCTGCGATTGCGAAGACTCCCAACAGTCACGCCATTGACGAGGAGTAGAAGGGGCCCCTGGCCAGGCACCTTGTCGATCCGTGACACCCGGAGTCCGGAAGGCATGGATCGAAACGGAAGACGTCTTTAGAGCTTCACCATAGATGGGGACGCTGCAGGTGGGTCCAGCTCCTGCTCAATCTCTGCAATCCGCAGGCGTGTCAACAAGAGAGCATCAGGGTTCAGGCTGATCGAATCAATCCCAAGTCCCACAAGGAACCGGGCGAATTCTGGATAGTCGCTCGGTGCCTGACCACAGATCCCGATCTTGCGTCCGCAACGATGAGCTGTTTCGATCGCCATCTGAATCAAGGTTTTCACGGCCGGATGGCGTTCATCAAAGAGGTCGGCGATCAGTGCTGAGTCTCGATCCAGCCCCAGGGTGAGTTGGGTGAGGTCGTTTGAGCCGATGGAAAAGCCATCAAATCGCTGGGCAAAGGCCTCAGCGGCGACCACATTGCTCGGCAGTTCGCACATCACGTACACCTGGAGGCCCCCCTCCCCTCGCACCAAGCCATGCTTGGCCATCTCCGCCAGCACCCGATCGGCTTCTTCTGGTGTTCGGCAGAAGGGCACCATGGGGATCACATTCACCAAACCCATCTGCTCCCGCACCCGGCGCAGGGCCAAACATTCGAGAGCAAAGGCCCTGCTGAATTCCGGGGACACATAACGGGACGCCCCCCGCCAGCCGAGCATCGGATTTTCTTCTTTCGGCTCAAATGCAGCTCCACCGAGAAGGCGTGCATATTCGTTGCTTTTGAAGTCGGAAAAACGGAGGATTACCGGTTTTGGGTAAAAGGCAGCAGCGATGCGAGCCATTCCTTGGCTCAATAAATCAAGGTAGTAATCCGTCGGCTTTGCATAGTTGCGGGTGAGCTTATCAATCTCTTCTCTCTCCTGCTGGTTTGCGATCCGTTCCGGGTTCAACAAAGCGAGGGGATGCACCTTGATCTGATTGGCAATCACAAACTCCAACCGAGCCAGGCCAACGCCGTCGCAGGGCAGGGCAGCGAGTTGAAACACCTCCTCTGGATTCCCCACATTCATGAGCACCTGGGTGCGGGTGGCGGGGAGATCATCCAGCCGGTCCTCCTTCAACTCAAAGTCGAGCAATCCGCGATACACCTTCCCCTGTTCGCCTTCCGAACAACTCACCGTGATCGCTTCCCCATCCTGGATGCGGCTGGTGCCCTCCCCTGTTCCCACGATGGCGGTGATGCCCATTTCCCGCGCAATGATGGCCGCATGGCAGGTGCGGCCTCCCTGATCGGTCACCACCCCTTTCGCTTTTTTGAGGATCGGTTCCCAGTCTGGATCTGTTCGGCGGGTCACCAGCAGATCACCGCTTTGAAACCTGCCAATTTCCGAGGGGTCATGGATCACCCTGGCCGAGCCACTGCTAATGGAGGCACCGATGGCCCGCCCCGTGACGATGGGTTGGGCTTCTCTCCCGGAGAGTAAGTGCCAGCTGCGAAGCACAGCTCCCCCGCGGCGTGATTCCACGGTCTCCGGGCGCGCCTGAAGGATGAACAGCTCTCCGCTGAGGCCGTCCTTGGCCCACTCCAGATCCATGGGTGTGGGGCTTCCCCGAAGCAGGCTGTAGTGCCGTTCGATCAGACAGGCCCAACGGGCCAGGGTGAGGACGTCAGCATCGTTGAGAGCAAACCGCTGTTGATCGGCGTCTGGCACCGGTTCATTGCGCAGAGTCTTGCCATCTCCCTGCGGATGATTCCCATAAACCAGGCGCAGGGCCTTGCTCCCGAGCCGGCGGCTGATGATCGGTGCAAATCCCTGGGCCAGGGTGGGTTTGTGAATGAGCCATTCATCCGGGTTGACGACTCCTTGAACAACGTTTTCCCCAAGTCCATAGGCAGCCGTGAGCAGCACCACATCCCGAAAGCCTGTTTCCGTATCCAGCGTGAACATCACGCCAGCCGCGCCCAAATCAGAGCGCACCATCTCCTGCACCCCGATCGATAGGGCAACGTCGGCATGGCGAAAACCCTGATGCTGGCGATAGGAGATGGCCCGATCGTTGAACAGGGAGGCGTAACACCGCTGCACGGCCTCCAGTAGGGCGCTTTCACCCTCGATATGGAGAAAGGTGTCCTGTTGGCCAGCGAAGCTGGCTTCTGGCAAATCTTCTGCCGTGGCGCTGGATCGCACCGCCACGGCCGGTGCGGGCCCCCGCTGCACCGCCATCGCGCCGTAGGCCTCCAGAATTGCATCGACGAGGTTGGGCGGGAGAGTGGCCTTGAGGATCAACTGTCGGCAGGTCTCTCCGGCGGCTTGAAGGGCCTGTAAATCAGAGATGTCCAGATCAGCCAACGCCTGATCCAGAGCTGGCCCCAATTCATTAGTCTCCTGAAACAGGCGATAGGCCGCTGCCGTGGTGGCAAAGCCTCCCGGAACGCGTACGTCTTCGGATTGCAGGGAGCGGATCATCTCCCCAAGAGAGGCATTTTTCCCACCCACCTCCGCAATCGCCGTCAGCCCAACCTGCTCGAAGGGCACCACGAGCCGAAGATCTGACGTTGCCTCTGGCACCACCCCTCCTCTGGTACTGATCCCACTGTGGCGCCGGTATGCGGGAGTGGTGATCTCCGTCACCACATGAAGGGTGCAGCAGTGGCTTAGGGATCGGTCTCCTTATCCTGGGGAGAGGGAGGGCTTCCAGTGGGCAACCATTGGGCCAGGACCCCTGCCCCGAGCAATACGGCTCCCAGGGTCAGGGCCAGTCCCTTGTTTTGGGCCGCGGGGCCAT
>JBIIHR010000129.1:0-4714 GCA_044235655.1 Cyanobium sp.
GCGGGCCTGCACGGGAGCAAAGCGGGAGCGCTCAATGAGCTCCCGGATGTTGTCGACCCCGGTGTTGGAAGCCGCATCGATCTCAATGACGTCGAGGGCTGTGCTGGAACCAATGGATCGGCAGAGCTCGCAGCGTCCGCAAGGTTCGGGGGTGGGCCCTTCGCTGGCCAGGCAGTTGAGGGAACGGGCCAGGATGCGCGCACTGGAGGTCTTTCCCGTGCCTCGGGGGCCACTGAAGAGGTACGCAGGCGCAATGCGACCGCTGCGCAAGGCGTTGCCCAGGGTGGCGGCGATGGCTTCTTGCCCCACCAATTCATCGAGTCGCTTGGGGCGGTACTTGTGGTGGAGGGGTTGATAGGCCTCGGTCATCGGAGCATTGTCGCGTAGACCCATGGATCCCCATGGGTTGGGATCAGCTGGATGGGGACATGGCCATGGCTGACTGCGGGTCAGGGATGTAGGTCTGAATCAGAGGATGACTTGTTTTTGGCTCAAGAAAAGAGCATTTTTGCTACGCATGAAGCATCAGGTTTTTTGACTGATCCTCCGTCCGATGGTTGAATGGTCAAATGGAGTTAATCACAGCATGAAGCCGGGCACGATAACTGTTGTTATTCCCTGTTATAATTGCCAATCAACGATAGCTGAAACCCTCGCATCCATTGCTGCTCAGACGCTGCCTCCCCAAGAGGTGATCCTTGTCGATGATGGCTCATCCGATCAGACTTGGGAGGTTTTGCATGCGCTTCAGGCTAGTGATTATCCCAAGATAATCATTTTATCCCATCCCCATCGTCTCAACTATGGGTCCAGCATGGCCCGTTGTCTAGGTTTGCACCATGCTTCAGGCGAATTCATCGCCTTTCTTGATGCGGATGATCTCTTTGCCCCCCTGAAGTTGGAACAACAGTTGGCAGCGTTTAGGCGATATCCCGAGATCGTGATGTGTCACACTGCAGTGAAAGTGATTGGGGATCCAGATCAGGCTGATTATTTTGAGTCTGCATTTTCTGGGAGTCCAGAGATTCCCTATCGGTTCCGGAGTCAAAAGGATTATCTAATCAGAAACAGAATCTGCATCTCGTCGTCATTGGTGCGTGCTGATGTGCTTCGGCGTGTTCCTTTTTCCTTTGTGGGCAAACAAGGAGTAGAAGATTGGCTGTGTTGGTCTTTGCTTGCCAGTCAAGGCCCCTTTCTGTTTCTGCCTGAGCAGCTGACCCTTTATCGCGTCCATCCCACCTCCATCACCTCCCGTCTCACGGGATCTTCCTCCAAGGTCAAGACAGTCGCTTCCATGTGGCAGTCGAGGCTGCGCGGGATCTACGCGGGCCTCGAATTCAAGCTGGCGTTATTGGCACGCTCTGACTCCTTTCCGCATAGCCTGAGAGTGGCGGGATCGATCCTGGAAGATCTGCGCCAAATTCTTATTGCCTATCATTGGTATCCTGGTGGTCAGCCAAACAGCGAAGTCGCCATTAAAGTCAACCTCTTTGGTCGACTTTTTATCGGAGGTTCAGGCCGCATCAGAACTTTTCTGTCCCGACTTGGTTATGTGGAGAATCGCTGATCTTGAGGCTTTCTTTCCTGGCTAGCATCCTTTCGATTCGCGCTTCCATTTCCTCTACTTCGCTCAGCTGATCCGCCAGTTTCTGAGCGGCCAGCCGGAGTCGCACGAACTGATCGCTGGGTTGCTCACTGGTGCCCCAGCGCAGCTCGGCCTTCGCCAGTTCCTCTTCCAGGCGGGCTTGTAGACCCTGGCGCAGCCCATCCAGCTGCTCCAAGCTTTTGAGGGCCAGTTCCCGTCCTTTCTCCAGATGGCCCGGTTCCAACGTGATGCCGTGCCGGAGCAGCATCCTGGCTCCCGTGAGCACGGCCGCTGGAATGAACTGACCGAAGGCCAGGGCCCCGAGGCTGCCCGTGTGAAGCCAGTCCTCCACTTGGTTGCTGCGATGACGTCCGGTTTTGCACCAGTGGGCAAAATGCTCGCAGTTGTTAAAGAGCAGATTGTAATTTTGTTCGCCCAATCGTCCGCGGGCTCGCTGCAGAGTCTCTTCGGTTGGTGAACAACTCTCAGCTGGATAGTCCACCGTTGTGATCGTCAGACCCCTGCTGAATTCGGACTGGGAACTGCGCAGAATTTCCCGTCCCTCCAGGTAGTGCGCCACTGTGCCATCTCCCAGGTCGATGCCGTGGTGATTGAACAGGCCATGTTGACGTGGCACCTGCAGATGGTCAGCTGCGGCCAAGGGGATCCCGATGGGGGCTCAATCAGCATCGCCCCCCTTCCTGACCAGCAGAAGGGAGGGTGAGGTGGGGATTTCCGTTCAGGCGCTGGCCTGGTTGCTGTGATCCGTTCGCCCGTTGGCACTTGGAATGGGCAATACGTTGGCCCGGCTGCGTTGCTCCACCAGATCCCGGGTCACCGTGAAGGTCTTGATGTCCCTTTGGGAGGGGAGGTCGTACATCACCTCAAGCATCAACTCTTCCACGATGCCCCTCAGGGCGCGGGCTCCGGTTTTGCGCCGATGGGCTTCGGCGGCAATCGCTTCCACTGCCCCCGGCTCGAAATCCAAACGCACATTGTCCATGCTTAGCAGCGTCTGGAACTGCTTCACCAGGGCATCCCGGGGTTCGGTCAGGATGGCTTCCAGGGCCGAGGTGTCGAGGGGCTCGAGCAATGCCGTCACCGGCAAGCGGCCGATGAATTCCGGGATCAGGCCGTAACGCACCAGGTCGTCGGGCTCAAGGTGCCGCAGCACCTCGGCGGCATGGCGATCTTTGTTGGATTTGGGCCGACTTTGGCCATCGGCAGGTAGGAAACCAATGGCATTGCGACCCATTCGCTTCTGCACCACGTCTTCCAGTCCCACAAAGGCACCCCCACAGATGAACAGAATCTGGCTGGTGTCGATCTGAATGCAATCCTGGTAGGGATGTTTCCGCCCACCTTGGGGGGGCACGTTGGCCACGGTGCCCTCCAGCATTTTCAGGAGAGCCTGCTGCACTCCTTCGCCCGATACGTCCCGGGTGATGGAGGGATTTTCACTCTTGCGAGCAATCTTGTCGATTTCGTCGATATAGATGATGCCCCGTTGCGCCAGATCCACGTCCAGCTCGGCCTTCTGGAGCAGTCGGAGCAGGATGTTTTCCACGTCCTCTCCCACGTAGCCCGCTTCGGTGAGGGTGGTGGCATCCGCCACGGCGAAGGGCACATCCAACAGTTCCGCCAGCGACTGGGCCAGGAGGGTCTTGCCACACCCCGTCGGACCGATCAGAAGGATGTTGGATTTGTGCAGGCGGGTGGCGCTGCGGTCCGTTTCCCCTTGCCCATCTCCCTGCCAAGCCAAACGTTTGTAGTGGTTGTACACCGCAACGGCCAACACTTTTTTGGCTTCCTCCTGGCCCACCACCTGTTCATCGAGAAAGGTCTTGATCTGCTGGGGTTTGGGGATGGAGGCGAGGGTGGGGGCAGGCTTGGGTGACTTTTTCGGAGGGGTTTTCCGACTGGCTTCGGCAGAGGGCCGACTGCTGTGCCCCTGGCCTTCCACAAGCTCCTCATCCAGGATCTCGTTGCAGAGATCGATGCATTCGTCGCAGATGTAAACCCCAGGCCCGGCAATGAGTTTGCGCACCTGATCCTGGGACTTGCCGCAGAAGGAGCATTTGAGGTGGGCGTCGAACTTTGCCATGTCCTTGGTCGGGGGGGGAGCGTACGGGGCGGCCCCGCTTTTAGGATGCCCTCAAGCGCCGGCAGGTCTGCGGTCCTTAAGGATCAAACCGGGCTGGGGGAGGGAATCCCCTCCACGACCCTATCTATCAAGCCGTATTCAACCGCTTCAGGCGGAGAAAGGAAATAGTCTCGATCCGTATCTTCTGCGATCTTTTCCACTGGTTGTCCCGTGTGCTCTGCCAGGAGGCTGTTGAGCGTTTCCTTGAGATACAGGATTTCCTTGGCCTGGATTTCGATGTCCACCGCCTGGCCTTGGGCTCCACCCAGAGGCTGGTGAATCATGATGCGTGCGTTCGGTAGGGCCAGGCGTTTGCCTTTGGCTCCCCCAGAGAGCAAAAATGCGCCCATGCTGGCCGCCAGGCCGTAGCAAATGGTGACCACATCAGGGCTCACTTGCTGCATGGTGTCGTAGATCGCCAGCCCAGCTGTCACGGAGCCACCCGGGGAGTTGATGTAGATCTGGATGTCTTTTTCTGGATCTTCAGCTTCCAAAAACAGGAGCTGGGCTACAAGGGAATCAGCCACTTGGTCATCGATCCCTGTCCCCAGGAAAATGATTCGTTCGCGCAAGAGGCGGGAATAAATATCAAAGGCCCGGTCCCCCCGGCCGGACTGCTCCACCACGGTGGGCAGCACACCGGGTGAAGCTTCCGGGCCCATCCTGGCGGCCCAGGGTCGTGGCCCTTGCCAAAGACTGTGCACGGGGTGAGGAAAAACCTGGTTCACACGCAGGGAGCGGGGGTGTAGGGGACGTTCCTTTCAATCTATGGGCAGCGTGCCCTCCACCGCTTAGGGGGTGGCCGTCTTGTCTGCTGCCTGATTGCCTTAAGCCTTTTTGGCTTTCTTCGCCTTCTCTGGTTTCTCATCCACCGCCTCTGCTTCGGTGGCCGGGGCGCTCTCGCTGACGGTGGCATGGGCCTCCAGCCAGTCGAGGAGTTTCTCCTGGAGGAGGTCGTCGGCCACGGCCAGGCGCAGCCTCTCCTC
>JBIIHR010000128.1:0-4714 GCA_044235655.1 Cyanobium sp.
CGCCAACCCTGCCAGGGCGAAGTTCACGGCCCAGGCGCTGGCCTGCGCCAGCCGCTGTTCCAGATCGGGAGGGGGAGAGGCCGTCGGATCAACAGGGGCCTTGCCCATTTCCCCGGGACCGGTCACCGGCTCCTGCACCCAGCCCCGCCAGCGGCCCAACACCACCAGGAGCCCTCCCACCAGAGTGGAGGTGAGAAGTCCCACGGTGGCCAGGGCCAGGCCCAGGGCCTCCGCCCCTTTCACCCCTAGCTGCTCATAGGTGGGAGCCATGGCCGCCGCGGACCCATGGCCCCCCTCGTAGGCCACCTCGATCAGGCAGGCCATCACGGGGCTGACCCCCAGCCAGGGCTGCAGCACCAGGAGAACCATCACCCCGCCGATCAGATACTGACCAAACGCCAGGGTGAGCGACAGCAGCACCTGGGCCCGCAGGGGATGCCAGAGGCCACCAGGCTTCGGGAGGGGTTTTCCCACCAGCAGGCTTCCAAACACCAAAGTGAGCAGGATCAGGGGCAGGCCATCCCAGAGCTGGATCACCCCTCTCGGCAGCAGGGGCCAGGGTCCCTGGGGACTGATCAGCAGCCCCACCAGGCCCGCCAGCAAGGCCTCCGGGATGCCCCAGCGATGCACCCCAAGCCCGCGGCCCAGGGCGGTGCCTACCAGCAGGAGCACGGGCAGACCCGTTACCGCCAGGGCCCAGACCATGGCGGGTTGGCCGGCCAGGAGGGCTCCCTCGCTCATCGGGGAAGCCCCAGATGGCGTCGGAAAAAGGCCTCGGTGGCTTCCAGGACCTGGGCTTGCACGGCTCCCGAGCGGAAGCCGTGCCCCTCTCCGGGGAAAAGAAAGATCTCCACCGGCACCCCTTGCTCGCTCAGGGCCAGGGCCAGCCTTTCACTCTGGACCGGGGGCACCACGGTGTCCTCCAGGCCGTGAAACAGGATCACCGGTTGGTGAATCCGCGCCACCTGCTGCAGGGGGGAGCGGGCTTGATACACCGCCCGGGCTTCGGGCAGGGGACCCACCAACCCATCGAGGTAGTGGGCTTCGAAGCGATGGCCCTCCCGGGCCAATGCCTCCAGATCCGTCACCGGGTAGCGGCAGGCACCAACCTGCACCCCCCCATCTGCCGCCAGGGCGGCCAGCACGGTGAAGGCGGAGGCGCTGCTTCCTTCCATAGCCACCCGTTCAGCGGCCGCCCGGCCACTCGCCACCACGGCTGATGCCGCCGCCAGGCAGTCGCCCACGTCCAGCACGCCCCATTGCCCCTGCAGCCGTTCCCGGTAGGCCCGGCCAAAGCCGCTGGAGCCCCCATAGTTCACATCCACCACCCCCCAGCCCCGGCTGGTCCAGAACTGCACCACCAGGTTGAGGCCCGTGCGGGCCATGCCCGTAGGGCCGCTGTGGGCGCGGATCAGCAGGGGGCTGTCGGGTCCGCCGCCGCCGCTCGGCGGGTAGAACCAGGCGTGGGTGGGTTCGCCGCTGGCCCCGGTCAACCAGAGGGCTTCAGGAAGGCTGACCTCTTCCGGCCTCAGGGGGCTGGGAGAAGTGGGGGTATGCGTCCAGGTGTTGTCGGCGAGATCGATCTCCAGGAGCCCGGCCATCGCCTGGGGGGCACTGGCCATGGCCACCAGCCGCCCATCCTCGGCGCAGAGATCGGCCAGGTCCGTGAAGGGCACTACCAGGGGCTGCCACTGCCAGGACTTGGCCTCGGGGATGCCCCTGTCCAGCCGGCCCAGCTCCCAGGTGCCCTGCCGGCAGGCGGCCGCCACCAGTTGTTGCCCATCCCAGGCGGTGGTGCGCAACCCTGCCACCCACTGGGGAACGCCAAACTCCGCCTCCATCTCCAGCAGGGGTTCCCCCACAAGGGCCCCATCTCCCCCGTCCTGTTCTGCGTTGGCGAAACGCATCAGATTCCACCAGCCGTTGCCATCGCCCGCGATCACCAGATCCGGCCCCGCCCAGAGCGGTTGAAACACCGATTCCCCTTTGGATGCGCTGCCATCGGAGCCAACCAGGCAGCGCACCGCGGTGAGGCCGCCAGCGCCATCGAAACGGCCGATCCAGAGCTGGCTCCGCTCCCAGGGCATGAAGGGCTGCTGCCACTCCAGCCAGGCCAGATGGCTCCCGGAGGGGGAAAGGGCGGGCGAGCTGCAGAAATCTCTCGCCTGGTGCAGGGTTTGGAGGGCGCCCCCCGCCAGACTCACGGCCACCAGCTGGTCGCGTCCGCCGGCTTCCATCACGCCGATCCAGCGGTTCCGCGGGCCATCGATGAGCCCATCTCCAAAGGCTCGTTGGTCCTGGCCCCCCTCGCCTTCGGCAGGATCAGGGGGGGCTGTGAGCCGCTGGGGGGCGGGCAGGGGAGCCTGGGGATCGGCGGCCAGATCCAGACGCCAGAGCTGACGATCACCGTCGTGCACAAACACCACGGTGGTTCCATCGCTGGTAAACGCCCCACCGCCATAGCCGTGAAGCCGGCTGCGCAGGTTCCACGGGGGGGGAGTGAGCTCCCTGGGGAGGGCGTGCCCGTTGCCTGCGGGCCGCATCAGCAGGGTGGTGCGGCCCTGCTCCTGCGGACGCCCCTCCAGCCAGAACAGGTGACCTTTGACCAGGCGGGGTTCTCTCCAGGTGGGCACCACACCCACGGCTTCAGGGGCTGGGAGGGGTCTGGGGGTTGCTCCTGGCCTCACCTCCAGCCTCCCGATAGCTCTTAGGATGTAACTTCTGTTTTAGGTGATCACTTGGCGCGCAGCTTCGCGGCGATGGCCCGCAAGGCGGAGGAAACAAGCCGCACCGTGCTTGTGCCCAAGCAACCCGACCCCCATTCATCCCTGCCGATTCACCAGCTTGGGGCCACGGAACTGCGTGCTTCGGCCCGTAGGATCAGCAAGGTGGATGAGAGCGTGAGGGATTTGGCTCGCGACATGCTTCGCAGCATGTACAGCGCCAAGGGCATTGGTCTGGCGGCTCCCCAGGTGGGTGTCCCCAAGCAGCTGCTGGTGATCGATCTCGATCTGGAGGAGGCCAGCACCCCCCCCTTGGTGTTGATCAACCCCGAAATCACAGCCGCAGGAGCCTCCTGCAACACCTACGAGGAGGGATGCCTGAGCATTCCTGGCGTGTATCTGCAAGTGGTGCGCCCCTCAGTGGTGGAGGTGGGCTTCCGTGATGAATTCGGTCGCCCCCGGCGGCTCAAGGCGGATGGTTTGCTGGCCCGCTGCATCCAGCATGAGATGGATCATCTGAAGGGTGTTCTCTTTGTCGACCGCGTCACCGATGAGCTGGCACTGAATGATGAGCTCAGGCAGCACGGTTTCCGACGCGAGCACGTTCAATCCATCCGCTGAGCTTCTCCCCATGCCCATGAAACCCCTGGCGGGGCTTTGCCTCGCCCTGGCCTGCATCCTGGGGATCGCGGCCACCGGCTCCGTGTTTGAGCTGGCCTACGGCGACCCCGACCTCGGGGTGCAGACCACCCGATTGATCCTGGCGGCCAGTGTGCCGGGCACCTTGGTGGCGCTCCTGCTGGCGATCCGCATCAACCGACCCGCCTGAGATCGGCCTGGGTCGGGCCAGCCATCCAGCCGCCTTCCCCGCCTCTGGTTTCCCCCGGAAGGGGTGCATACCATGGCTCGGTTGCTTCGGTGTTCGACGTGCGGAATCCTTCCCACCCACAGCCCGGTCGTTGCGTCGGAGCCCTGCTCCTGGGAGCGGTCTTGGCGCTACCGGTGGGGGGCGAATCGGCCAGGGCCCAGGCCCTGTTTGGGGCCGGTGATGTGGATCCCTCCCGCTTCCTGCTGGTGGCAGCGCCGATCGGCACCTCCGGAGACCGGTATCAGCTCAATATTTATGAGCAACTCAAGCCCACCCGTCCCTGTTTTGCCGTCGGCGAGGGAAAGCCGGCCGCCGTCAATCCCCTTCTGAGCACCTTTGACTTCACCGGGATCTGCGGCCGGTTCATCGATGCCAATGGCTATTCGCTGCGCATCGGCGGCAGCGATCTGGCCACGTCCTATCGCCTCAGTGTGGTCAAGGGAGGGGGGGACATCCTTCTGGTGGCCCGTCCCACCAAATCCGCTGCCCAGGGTGAACTGGTGGTGGCCCGGGCCGGAGGAGTGGGCTCCGGGTTCCTGAAACTCGAGCTGGAGCCTGGTTGGAACCTGAAGCGGCGCCAGTTCGGCGGCCGTTCCCTGGGCCATGTCTACGTCTACAACGAGTCCTGGCCGGGCTCCGGCCAGACCGTAGCTCCCCCACCTCAGGCGGGAGGGTGAAGGGGCAGGGCCTTTGCTAGGTTAATTGGCTGTTTGTGGTCTTCTCCCCCTTTTATGACCCAGGTCACCGTCGGCGAAAACGAAGGGATTGAATCCGCCCTGCGCCGGTTCAAGCGACAGGTCTCGAAGGCCGGGATCTTTGCAGACCTCAAGCGGCTGCGCCACCACGAAACCCCAACGGAGAAATACAAGCGCAAGGCCCAGCAGCGCCGCCGCCGCCGCTGATCAGGCTGCATCCACGGGTTTGGGCGGCGAGCAAGATCCGAGTAAATCCTCATTGGCCTGGGGGCACTCTGGGTTCATGCTGAAGGCTTCCTCCTCCTTGCCATGGCCCATCCCCTTGCCTCTATGGCTGCCTTTGGCCGCTGGTTCGCCGACATGGTGCATTACGCGTTCGGCGACCCTCGGGAAGAAGCCCTCCACCAACCCCCACTGGTGGGCGTCCA
>JBIIHR010000131.1:0-4713 GCA_044235655.1 Cyanobium sp.
AGGTCAGATGGGGGAGAAGCACATCCCCGGATTCGCAGTGTTTTCCCGCCAGGGTGACAGACACCTGCTCCGTTTCCGATCCAGGCAGGGGGTGATCCGCCAGCAGGGCTGTGTAGGAGGAGTTGTAAGTGATCGGCCGGGGGTTGTCGCTCATTCCTCCGTCCACGGAGAGATAGGTGCGCAGACCAGGAATCACCTTTTGGCTGCCCACCGTGTAGAGGGTCAGTCCCGCGGTCCCGATGAGGGAGCGGCCCGGTTCGCACAGCAGGCGAGGTAGCTCCAGTCCGCGGGCTTCGCAGGCTTTCGCCACGGCACCTGCCACGGCCTCCACCCAGTCCTGGATGGTCGGGGGGTCGTCCGATGCCACATAGCGGATTCCCAGACCACCCCCCACGTTCAGATCCCTGCAGGGGTGGCCCAGGGAGCGGGCCAGGGCCAGGGCATCCGCCATCACCCCGGCCAGGTCGCGATGGGGTTCGAGCTCGAAGATCTGGGAACCGATGTGGGCGTGCAGGCCATCCACCCAGGCCCAGGGGCAACCACTGAGGTGCCGCAGCACCGTCTCCAATTGGTCGGGATCAAACCCGAATTTGCTGTCCAGGTGTCCGGTGCGGATGTACTCGTGGGTGTGACATTCGATGCCCGGCGTGAAACGCACCAGCAGCCGAACCGGCGTGGGCCGGGTTTGGGCGAGGGCGCTGAGGTGTTCCAGATCCAGCCAGTTGTCCACCACCACCGTGACGCCGTGCTCGATCGCCAGAGCGATTTCCTCCCTGGCCTTGTTGTTGCCGTGCAGCACCATCCGTTCTGCAGGCATGCCTCCCCGCAGGGCGGTCAGCAGTTCGCCGGCGGACACCGCATCCAGCCCCAGCCCCTCGGAGGCCACCAGGGCCGTGATCGCCAGGGAGCTGTTGGCTTTGGAGGCGTAAACAGCCAGGGAAGGGCCGGGGTAAAACCGAGCCAGGGCCTCCCGATAGGCCCTGCAGGCGGCCCGCACCGTGGCCTCGTCGATGACATAGAGAGGGGTGCCATAGCTCTGGGCCAACTCGCTCAGCAGGCAGCCCCCCACCACCAGCCGCTGCTGCCCATCGAGGCTGCTGGTCATGGGCGCCAGGTTGCAGTTCGGGCTCTCTAAAACAACGCCCTGTTCAAAAGGTGTGAGCGCATGACGGCCTGCCACAGACACAGGGCTCTCCCCTTCCATCGCCGTGGTTCCAGGAAACGCTGGCATGAAGCCTTTACAGAATGCTGTCCACGTTCATGGTAGGCAGGCTCTGGCCAGCAGCCAGCCATCCTCCCGCTCACCCCTTCCCGCAGCTGTCTTCCTCCGTTCTCTCCCATGAAGGGCCCACTCCGGCCCAGGTGATTCCCCTGGGTCTGGCCGACCTGGCCGATTGCCTCACCCTGGATCGCCTGGCCCTTGGCGGACTATGGACGGAAGAGCAGTGGCGGGTGGAGCTCGGGGAGCCCCGGCGGCCCGTGGTGGGCTGGCGCCATCCCCGGGCAGGCCTGGGAGATCTTCTGGCTCTGGCCAGTGGCTGGTTGGTGGTGGATGAGCTGCACATCACTGCTGTGGCAGTTCACCCCGACCATCGCCGCCTGGGGTTGGGCCGTTGTGTGCTCAACGCCTTGCTCGCCACGGCCCGTACGGCGGGCGCTGAGTTGGCTACGTTGGAGGTCTCCAGTGCCAATGGGCCTGCGAGGGGGCTCTATGCCTCTTTGGGCTTTGCCGAAGTTGCCGTTCGTCGCGGTTACTACCGCAATGGGGATGATGCTCTGATTCAATTAAAAAAAATAAAGCAATAGGGAATTATTTTTGCAAACCCATTTTTTGCTCCTTTTGGGCGCCTAACGAATGGTTAGTAGGATGAATTTGGTGGGGTTGTTTCGGACAATGGGCTTGGCATTCTCATCTTTCTTTTATTTGCCATGCATCGTCTTCCGCTGACGGAAGTCAGTGCAGCGAAGCGATGTCGGCGTTTGTTCGGTAAACCGAAACGAGGGAAGGGTTACCCGGTTCACAAGCCAGGCGCTGAAACACCGCGAATCACCCGCCAACCCTGATAAGTTAGACAGACTTGCTGAGGGCGCCGCCCCATGTTCGAGCGGTTTACTGAAAAGGCCATCAAGGTGATCATGCTGGCCCAAGAGGAAGCCAGACGCCTTGGACACAATTTTGTTGGCACGGAGCAAATCCTGCTCGGCCTGATCGGTGAAGGCACCGGTGTGGCGGCGAAGGTCCTCAAGTCCATGGGGGTCAACCTCAAGGATGCTCGCGTGGAAGTTGAGAAGATCATTGGTCGGGGATCGGGCTTTGTGGCGGTTGAAATCCCCTTTACCCCCCGTGCCAAGAGGGTTCTGGAGCTTTCCCTCGAGGAAGCACGCCAGCTGGGCCACAACTACATCGGAACGGAACACCTCCTGCTGGGCCTGATCCGGGAAGGGGAGGGCGTCGCGGCCCGGGTTCTGGAAAATCTTGGGGTCGACCTGGCCAAGGTCCGCACCCAGGTGATCCGCATGCTGGGCGAAACCGCGGAGGTGGCCGCTGGCGGCGGCAGCAAGGGATCCACCAAAACTCCCACCCTGGATGAATTCGGCAGCAACCTCACCCAGCTGGCCGCAGAATCCAAGCTCGATCCCGTCGTGGGGCGGCACAACGAGATTGATCGGGTCATCCAGATTCTGGGTCGACGCACCAAGAACAACCCGGTGCTGATCGGGGAGCCGGGTGTCGGCAAGACCGCCATCGCGGAAGGCCTGGCCCAGCGGATCACCTCTGGCGAGGTGCCCGACATCCTTGAAGACAAGCGGGTGCTCACCCTTGACATCGGCCTGCTGGTCGCCGGTACCAAGTATCGGGGGGAGTTTGAGGAGCGCCTGAAAAAAATCATGGAGGAGATCCGTTCTGCCGGGAACGTGATCCTGGTGATTGATGAGGTGCACACCTTGATCGGTGCCGGTGCGGCGGAAGGGGCCATCGATGCGGCCAATATCCTCAAGCCCGCACTCGCCCGAGGCGAGCTCCAGTGCATCGGCGCCACCACCCTGGATGAATACCGCAAGCACATCGAGCGGGATGCGGCCCTGGAACGGCGTTTCCAGCCCGTGATGGTTGGGGAGCCCTCCGTGGACGACACCATCGAAATCCTTCGGGGTCTGCGGGAGCGCTATGAGCAGCACCACCGCCTGAAGATTTCTGATGAGGCCCTGGTGGCTGCAGCCACCCTTGGCGATCGCTACATCTCCGACCGTTTCCTCCCTGATAAGGCCATCGACCTGATCGATGAGGCGGGCAGCCGGGTGCGCTTGATGAATTCCAAACTGCCCCCGGCCGCGAAGGAAGTGGATAAGCAGTTACGGGATGTGCAAAAGCAGAAGGAAGACGCCGTTCGCTCTCAGGACTTCGGAAAAGCTGGTGAGCTGCGCGATAAGGAAGTGGAACTGCGCGAGCAAATCCGCTCCATCCTGCAAGCCCGTAAGGACGATGAGGATTCGGCTGAACCCGCTTCCTCCCCGGAACCCTCGGGAGTTCTGCTGGCGGAGATGGAGGGATCGGAATCCCCCCGGGCCGACCTTCGCACCCCTGTCGTCACCGAAGAGGACATTGCCCAGATCGTGGCTTCCTGGACAGGAGTTCCCGTCCAGAAGCTCACGGAGAGCGAGTCGGTGAAGCTCCTCAACATGGAAGAAACCCTTCACCAGCGCCTCATTGGCCAGGACGAAGCGGTCAAAGCTGTCTCCCGGGCCATCCGGCGGGCGCGGGTTGGCCTGAAAAATCCAAACCGGCCCATCGCCAGCTTCATCTTCTCCGGTCCCACCGGGGTGGGCAAAACGGAGCTCACCAAGGCGCTGGCGGCCTATTTCTTCGGCAGTGAAGAGGCCATGATCCGCCTCGACATGTCCGAGTTCATGGAGAGGCACACGGTCAGCAAGCTGATCGGTTCCCCTCCTGGCTATGTGGGTTTCAACGAGGGTGGCCAGCTCACCGAGGCCGTGCGCCGTCGTCCCTACACGGTTGTGCTCTTTGACGAGATTGAGAAGGCCCATCCGGATGTCTTCAATCTCCTGCTCCAGCTGCTGGAAGACGGCCGCCTGACGGATTCCAAGGGCCGCACGGTCGACTTCAAGAACACCTTGATCATCATGACCTCCAACATCGGTTCGAAGGTCATTGAGAAGGGTGGTGGAGGCCTGGGCTTTGAATTTGGTGGTGGGGACGTGGAAGAAACCCAGTACAACCGAATTCGTTCCCTGGTGAATGAGGAGCTCAAGCAGTATTTCCGGCCTGAATTTCTCAACCGTCTCGATGAAATCATCGTGTTCCGTCAACTCTCGCGCGACGAGGTCAAACAGATCGCCGAGATCATGCTCAGGGAGGTCTTCTCCCGCATGCGCGATAAAGGAATCGATCTGTCCGTCACCGAATCCTTCAAGGAGCGGCTGGTGGAAGAGGGTTACAACCCCAGCTACGGGGCTCGCCCCCTCCGCCGGGCGGTGATGCGGCTCCTCGAGGATTCCCTGGCTGAAGAGTTCCTCTCCGGTCGGATTGGCGAAGGGGATGCGGCCGTCGTGGATGTCAACGACGACAAGCAAGTGGTGATCCGCAAGCAGGAAAGGAGCGCCAACCTGCCTGAACTGGCTGGTCTCTCCGTCTGAGATCGCTGTTCTGATGGGTAGCTGCTCGTCCCACACCCTGGCCCCCTCCCTGGTGCT
>JBIIHR010000132.1:0-4670 GCA_044235655.1 Cyanobium sp.
GCTCCTTGGCCTTGCGCTCCACCAGGGCATTGAGTTCCCGGAGCCGCTCCACCTTCACCGCTTCCGGCAGCTGGTTGGGCCAGTCGGCGGCGGGGGTGTTGGGGCGGGGGGAATAGGCCGCCGTGTTCACCTGGTCAAAGCCGATCTCCTCCACCAGATCCAGGGTGCGGCGAAACTGGACGTCGGTTTCCCCGGGGAAGGCCACGATCACATCGGCGCTGATGGCTGCATCGGGCATGCGGCAGCGGATGCGTTCGATGATCCGGCGGTAGCGATCCACGGTGTAGCCCCGGGCCATCGCCTTGAGCATGGCGTCATCTCCGCTCTGGAAGGGGATGTGGAAGTGCTCGCACACCTTGGGCAAGGCGGCGCAGGCGTCGATCAGGCGCTCGGTGAAATAGCGGGGATGGCTGGTGGCGAAGCGGATCCGCTCAATCCCTTCCACATCGTGGACCTGCTCCAGCAGATCGGTGAGGGTGTGCTGGCGGCGGCCTTCGGGGGTGATGCCAGGCAGATCCCGGCCATAGGCGTCGATGTTCTGGCCCAGCAGGGTGATCTCCTTGAATCCCCGGGCGGCCAGCCCCTCCATCTCCAGCCGGATCGCCTCCGGCAGGCGGGATTGCTCCTTGCCCCGCACCGAGGGCACCACGCAATAGGTGCAGCGCTCGTTACAGCCATAGATCACATTCACCCAGCCACAGATCGTGCTGTCGCGCCGGGCGGTGGTGATGTCTTCGAGGATGTGATTCTCATCGGTGGCTACCACCTGCTGCCCCTGCTGCACCTGGGTGAGCAACACCTCCAGACGGTTGGCGTGCTGGGGGCCCATCACCAGATCCAGCTCCGGCACCCGCCGCAGCAGGGCCTCCCCCTCTTGTTGAGCGACGCAGCCGGCCACCACCAGGGTGAGATGGGGATGGGTGCGCTTGCGCTGGGCCTGGCGGCCCAGGTAGCTGTACACCTTCTGTTCGGCGTTGTCGCGGATCGTGCAGGTGTTGTAGAGCACCAGATCCGCCTCCAGTTCCGCCTGGGCCTCCCGGTAGCCCATGGCCTCCAGGATGCCGGCCATGCGCTCGGAATCGGCCTTGTTCATCTGGCAGCCAAAGGTGGTGATCCAATAGCTGCCCTGCCCTGGGTCAGGCCCGGCGGCAGGGGGATGGGGAAGGGTGGCCGTCATGGACTCCAGTTTCCCCCATGGCAGAGGCCACGGCCTTCAAAGGTGCTCCACCAGGGTGAGCTGTTGGGCACAGAGGGTGAGTTTCGCGCCGAGATCCATCGCCAGCATGCGCAGCAATCCCAGAGCTGCGGCGGGGTTGGTGTGCTCCAACCGATCCAGATCCGCCCGATCCAGGCACCAGCAGGCTCCATCCATTTCCGCCACCACATTCGCCTGGCGTGGGGTCTGGGAGAGGAAGGCCGCATCCCCGAACACCATGCCTGCCGTGAAGGTGGCCATCCTGGCCAAGGAGCCCTGATGGCGGCTGGGGAAGGACACCGAGAAGCGGCCAGCGGCTGCGATGAAGAGGCACTCCGCCCCCTCACCCCCGCCGATCACCCGTTGACCAGCCTCGTAGGGCCTGAGCACCAGCAGGGCCATCAGCGCCTCCCGCGGTTCTGGCGCCATCCAGGGGAAAAGGGCCCGGGGATCGAAGGGCTCGGAGGCGGTGGTGGACCCCAGGCTGTTCTCCCCCTCGCCGCGCGCGGCCAGCAGGCGATTTTCCGCCGCCTCCAGGGCCAGATCGAGGCTTTCAAACGTTTCCCCCTGTCTCAACGGCAGACCCGGCAGCCCCAGATGGGCGGCGCGGCACAGCAGCAGGCTCACATCGGCAGCGGCCAGGCATTCCACTTCACGAGCCAGCACTCCTGCGGCCGCGGGGAGCAGCTCGTTCACCTGGCCCAGATCCAACACCCACACGCTGGTGTCGGCCGTGGACGCTTCCATGGTGGAGAGCACCACCTCCATGGCCGCGAAATCGAGGACGCCCTGGGCATGCAGGATCGCGAGGCGCGACCGCAGGGGGTCCAGCCGACGGGCTTCCGCTTCGCCGCGCCAGCAGCGCGACCGCCTCTCCGTGCCCCGATAGCAGTTGCGCACGGGAGATTGGTGGAGGGGGCTGCGGTTGAACAGGTGCAGTTCAAATCGTTTGGAGAGCCGGCGACAGACTTCAATCCCCCGCACGCTGTTGCCGAGCGCATCCAACCGCGGCGAGTAGACCGCCAGGCCCAGGCGGCCGGGCACCACCGCCAGCACGCCCCCGGCCACGCCACTCTTGGCCGGCAGGCCCACGTCGTAGAGCCACTGACCGGCGAAGTCGTACATGCCGCAGCTGCCCATCACCGCCAGGAGGCTTGTGGTGGTGCTGGGTTTCAGGGGTTGTGCCCCGGTGAGGGGATGGCGTCCCTGGCAGGCCAGGGTGGCCGCCATGACGGCCAGATCCCGGCAGGTCACCGCGATCGCGCACTGCCGGAAATACAGGTCCAGTCCCTCCTCGGGGGGGTGCTCGATCACTGCGGCATTGCGCAGGAGGTGGCTGATGGCCCGGTTGCGATGGCCCGTGTCCCGTTCGGAGCGATACACCGCCCCATCCACCGTCAGGGGCCGGCCGGCCAGGGCGGAGAAGAAGGCAAGAGTGCGCTCTTCCGCGCCCTGGGGGTCGTGATGCCACACCTGGGCCGTGGTGGCGATGGCCCCAGCGTTGATCATGGGATTGCGGGGGATGCCCGACTGGGGATCCAGGCTGATGGCGTTGAACGCGTCGCCCGAGGGCTCCACCCCCACCTTGGTGTGCATCACCTGCTGGGACACCGTCTCCAGGGCCAGGCCATACATGAAGGGCTTGGAGATGGATTGAATCGTGAATGGTGTGTCGGCGTCGCCCATGGCATAGATGCGGCCATCCACGGTGGTCAACACGATGCCGAAGTCGTTCGGATTCGCCTTGGCCAGCTCCGGGATATAAGTCGCCACCTCCCCTTCCCGACAGTCCTGCAGCTCGTGAAACAGGGTTGCGATCGCCTCCTGAATCACGGAGGAGTGCGTGGATGCAGGGGCCATCGGTCCCAAGGGCAGGAGGTGGCCATCCTCGTTCCGTCAGATGTCAGCGTGGAGGTCACCTCCCGCTGGGATGGCCCGCCCATGCGCTGCCGCCTCCAACGCTTTGCTCTCACCAAGGTCGTGCCGCTCACCATCAGTCGGGGCACCACGGCGGCGGTGGAGCATCTCCTCTTCACGATCCACCACGACGGCCTCACGGGGATGGGGGAAGCCGGTGGCTTCGACACGGGGCACCGCCGCTACGACACCGAGGCGATCGCGGCCGAACTGGAGGCCTTGATCCCCGCCCTGGAGGGGCGCGATCCCCAGCCCCGACAGGCCCTGGAGGCCCTGCTCGCCCCCCTCTCGCCCCCGGCCCGCTGTGCGGTGGATCTGGCCCTCCTGGATTGGTGGGGCCAGCGGCACGGCACCGGGGTGGGGGCCCTTTGGGGATTGGATCCTTCCGTCGCCACCGCCACCAGCGTCACCCTGGGTTTGGCAGCGGTACCGGCCGTGGTGGAGCGCCTCCAGCGCTGGTGGCAGGACCTGCCGGCCAGCCGGGTGAAGCTCAAGCTGGGCAGTCCGGAGGGCCTGGAGCACGATCGCGCCCTGGTGCAGGCGGTGAACACGGCCCTGGAGGCCCATCAGCAGGCCACGGGGGTGGCCGCCGAGCTGCAGGTGGATGCCAACGGCGGCTGGACCCTGGACCAGGCCCGCCAGATGGTGGGCTGGCTGGCGGAGGCCCAGGTGGTGCTGGTGGAGCAACCCGTGCCCCCCCTCCTCGACCCGGAGGACGACGCGGCGGCCTTTGCCGCCCTCGAGCTGGAATGCCCCATCCCCCTGGTGGCCGATGAGAGTTGCTGGAATCTGGCGGACGTTTTGCGCCTGGCCCCCTACGTGGATGGGGTGAACATCAAGTTGCTCAAGAGTGGGGGCCTCTCCGAGGCCCTGCTGATGGCCCAGGTAGCCCGCAGCCTGGAGCTGGAGGTGATGGTGGGTTGCTACTCCGACAGCCGCCTGCTCAATGGGGCCGCGGCCCAGCTGCTGCCGCTGGTGCGCTGGCCCGATCTCGACAGCCATCTCAATCTGCTCGACGATCCCTTCAGCGGCCCCCGGCTGGAGGCGGATCGGGTGTTGCCGGGCCCGGGGCCGGGCCTGGGGGTGGTGCTGCGGCAGGATGGATCTGTAGCACCCTCCCATGCTCCGTGCTGATGCCCCGGTGGTGTTGCTGCAACACCACGGCCTCGACAACCTGAGCGGCAAGACCGGCCTGGCCATGCTCCGCTACCGCCAAGGCCCGATCCTGGCGGTGGTGGATCCGGCGTATGGGGGCTCCGATCTTCAGTCCCTCACGGGGATTCCCCGGCCGGTGCCCGTGGTGGCCAGCCTCCAGGACGCCTTGCCCCTGCTGACGGCTCCCCAGGACACCGTAGCGGTGGTGGGGCTAGCCCCCGCTGGGGGGCTCCTCCCTGCGGCGATGCGCGCCGATCTGCTGGCGGCTCTGGAGGCCGGTCTGTCGGTCGCCAGTGGGCTGCACACCCGGTTGGGCGAGGACGGGGAGCTGGCGGCCCGGGTGCAGCCCGGCGCCTGGATCTGGGATCTGCGGCAGGAGCCGACCCGCCTGGCGGTGGCCTCC
>JBIIHR010000133.1:0-4650 GCA_044235655.1 Cyanobium sp.
GTGCGATAGAGGCGATAGATCGAGGTGTTCTGGCCCGCCACCAGGTTGCGATAGGTGTTCAGGGCGCTTTGCAGTTTGAGGATCGCCTGCACCACCGTGGTGCCCTCATCGTTGTGCAGACCAGCCACATAGCTGGTGATGGCGGCTTGCAGCGAACGGCGGGAGGCATCCACATCGGCCCGGGCCGCATCCACCAGGATCTTCGAGGCCACAAAGCCGGCGTAGGCATCGGTTACCTCCCTGGTGATGGTGAGACGATCCAGCTCGCCCAGCGCCTGTGCCTGTCGTGTTTTTGCATCGGTGGCGTTGGCTTTGGCTTGACGAATGCCACCGTCAAACACCTTCCAATCGAACGTGAGGCCCACAAAGGTGGTGTAGCCGGTGGTGCGCGTCAGGCTGCCGGGCAGGTTGTCGGTGAAGGATCCCCCCTGTTGGGTCAGGTTGTTGCGCTGCAGCTGGCCGGAGAGGGACAGGTCGGGCCACACCTTCAGCCGGATGGCCCGCGCGTCACGCATCAGGGCTTTGACCTCCAGGGCATTGGCGCGCAGTTCCTCGCGCTGAGCCAGGGCCTGCTGGATCGAATCCCCCCTGCTGAGCGGCCAGATCGGAATCACGCCCGCCTTTTCGGATGGCAGGGCCAGCGTGCCGGGTTCAAGGTTGAGAAGGCTGGCGAAGGCATCCATGGCCTGGATGCTGTCCTTGTGGGCGTTCACCCGGGCGATCAGCAGGGAGACGGCCTGGGCTTCCAGCCGGCTGATTTCGCCGGCCGGACGTTGACTCTTATAGGCGCCGACATAAACGGAGATGGATTGATTGAACAGGTCGATCAGATCTTGCTCCCGCTCCAGATCCTCTTGCAGGGTGGTGTAGGCCGTTTGAATGGCAAGAATCAATTCCCGTGTGGTGAAGGTCAACCGATTGCGCAGCGCCTGGATCCGTAACTCTTGAGCGGACTGCCTGCTGTTGCGACTGGGATCGAAGAACGACCAGGACAAATCCGCATAGGGATTGGATCTGAATCCATTTTCAAACTTCAGGGCTTCCGTTTCTTCGCTGCCCGGTGTCTTGGTTTTCAGGCTGGTGGAGCTCGTGCTGTAGCCCAGCACCCCAGGGCTGGAGGTCTTGAAGCTCAGGCTGGGCATCCATTCGCGCTGGATGGCCACCCCATTCCATTGGGAGGCTTGGATGTCAGCGACCGTGGCTGCCAATTCAGGGCTGGTGGCCAGGCCCCGGGCGAGGGCGTCCGCCAGGCTGATCCGTTCAGCTCCCTTCTGCAGCCCGTCGCGGTTTTCGCGATATTGCTCATAGATCAGATAAAGATTGGAGTTTTTGTTGATCGTGGAGAGCAGATTGCGCATGTCCGTGGGCAAGGGCGGTGCCTTCTCCCAGCTCTGGCCTTGGGCAGGCACGCTGGTCGTTAGCCCGGCGCCCAGCAACAGCAAGCCGAAGGCCCGAGCTGCTTGCTTGTTTGCCAGCTCCCTGAATCCACACACATGCATGGCAGGCGTTTCAAAAACGCGCATAACTTACAGGAAATAGCTCGCAATCAGATCGGGTTGTGATCAAGCTCAGATGGCGACTGCGACGCCAGGCGACTCCGGGTTGGCGGCATGGGTTGTCAGCGTCCCTGCCAATTGCTTTTGGGCCGCTTCGATCAGGCCGCGGAAGAGGGGGTGGGGTTTGCCGGGCCGGGAGAGAAACTCTGGGTGAAATTGGCAGGCGGCGAAGAAGGGATGGTCGGGGAGCTCAATCAGTTCCACCAGTCGGCCATCCGGGGAGGTGCCGCCGATGGCATAGCCCGATTCCACGAACAGTCCCCGGTAGGCGTTGTTGAATTCGTAGCGATGGCGGTGGCGTTCGTAAACCACCTCTTCGGCGTAGAGCTTCTGGGCCAGGGTGCCCGGTGCCAGGCGGCAGGGGTACACCCCCAGGCGCATGGTGCCCCCCAGATCCACCACGTCCTGTTGTTCGGGCAGCAGGGCAATCACGGGGTGGGGGGAATCGGGATCGAGCTCGGCGCTGGTGGCCCCGGCCAGGCCCGCCTGGTTGCGGGCCCACTCGATCACGGCGCATTGCATCCCCAGGCAAAGGCCCAGGAACGGCACCCGCTGCTCCCGCGCCCACCGGATGGCGGCCACCTTCCCATCCACGCCCCGGTGGCCGAACCCACCCGGCACCACCACCGCATCCATGCCCTCCAGCAGCGCCGCGGCACCCTGCCCTTCGATCTGTTCCGCGCAGATCCAATGGAGATCCAGGGAGGCATCCTGCTCCAGGCAGGCATGGCGCAGGGCCTCCACCACTGAGAGGTAGGCGTCGTTGAGCTGCACATACTTGCCCACCAAGGCCACCTTCACCGCCGGGCCGGGGTGGCGCAACTTGCGAACCAGTTCTTCCCAGCGGGCCATGTCGCTGTCGTGGTGGGGCATGCCGAGCACATCCAGCACCTGGCGGCAGAGGCCCTCCTGCTCCAGGGCCAGGGGCACGGCATAGATGCTGTCGGCATCGAGGGCGGGGATCACGGCCCGGGTGGGCACGCCGCAGAAGCCGCCGATCTTGGCCTTGAGGTCGTCGCTGAAGGGCCGGTCGCTGCGGCACACGAGCACATCGGGCTGGATGCCGATGGAGCGCAGTTCCTTCACCGAGTGTTGGGTGGGCTTGGTTTTGAGCTCTCCCGAGGTGCCGATGTAAGGCAGCAGGGTGACGTGCACATAGGCCACGTCATGGCGGCCGACATCCAGACGAAACTCCCGGATGGCCTCCAGGAAGGGCAGTGACTCGATGTCGCCCACGGTGCCGCCGATCTCTGTGATCACCACATCGGCGCCGCTGTTGGCCGCCACCCGATGGATGCGTTCCCGGATCTCCCCGGTGATGTGGGGGATCACCTGCACGGTGCCTCCCTCGTAATCTCCACGGCGCTCCTTGTTGATCACCGCCTGATAGATCGACCCGGTGGTGACGCTGTTGAGGCGCGACATGGCCGTGTCGGTGAAGCGCTCGTAGTGCCCCAGGTCCAGATCGGTCTCAGCGCCGTCCTGGGTGACGAACACCTCCCCGTGCTGGTAAGGACTCATGGTGCCCGGATCCACGTTGAGATAGGGATCGAGCTTCAGGATCGAAACGTTGTAGCCCCGGCTCTTGAGCAGGCGCCCCAGGCTGGCGGCCACGATGCCCTTGCCGATGCTGGAGACCACCCCGCCCGTCACGAAGACGAACTTCGCGCACAGGCTGCGGGCAGGGGGGGTCATGGCAACCGGGGCTGACAGTTCAATCTACCGGGAGCCGAGGGTGGGAAGCCAACGGGGCTCAGTCGAGGCTGCCGAGAAACTCCCGCATGCGCTGGTGCTGGCAGGGCTGCCGCAGTTTCACCAGGGCCTGGGCTTCGATCTGGCGCACCCGCTCCCTTGAGATGTGCAGGTGGGTGCCGATCTCGGTGAGGGTGCGGGGCTGGTCATCGTTCAGTCCAAACCGTTCCCGGAGCACCTGGGCTTCCCGCTCCGTCAGCTCTCCCAGCAGGTTTTCCATGGCTTCATGCAGGTGCTGGCGTATCAGGCTGCGCTCGGGTGAGTGGTGCACGTCCTCCAGCAGGTCCCCAAGTTCCGTGTCCAGATCGTTGCCCATGCGCCGCTCGAGCGACACGGTATGGCTCTGCTGCTCGAGGGTCTGGCGCAGCACCGCTTCGCTCAGATCCACGGCAGCGGCCAGTTCGGACAGGGTGGCCGTGCGCCCCAGCTGCTGGGCCAGCTCTCGCTGGGCCTTGCGGATGCGGGACAGTTTCTCCGTCACATGGGATGGAATCCGGATCATGCGGCCCTGGCTGGCGATGCCCCGGGTGATGCCCTGGCGGATCCACCAATAGGCGAATGTGGAGAAGCGAAACCCGCGGGTGGGATCAAAACGCTCAACCCCGCGCTCCAGCCCCAGGGTGCCCTCCTGCACCAGATCGAGCAGCTCCAGGCCCGGCTGCTGGTATTTCTTGGCGACGGCCACCACGAGCCGCAGGTTGGCCTGGATCATCCGTTCCTTGGCCCGCCGCCCCTGGTGCAGGGTCTGGCGCAGGGCCGCCTCGCTGCAACCGCTGGCGCGGGCCAAGGAGACGAGATCGGCTCCGGGTTTTTCCACCTCCGGATGCTGCTCCAGAATCCGCTCCCGCCGTTGCACGAGGCGGGCAAGCGTCAGCTCCTCCTCCTCTGAGAGCATGGCCACCCGGCCGATCTCCCTCAGGTATTGACGCACAAGATCCGTGGGGGAGGTTCTGGGCAAAGGCAGGCGCAGGCAACAACCCACCTACCATGGCGATAGAACGGCCTTGCTGTGGGATTCAGGCGATTTGCTTTGGGATTGCCGACCCCGTGAGTCGTGTGGATTTCCTCAGCTGTGCTCCTCCACCCAGGTGCTGGCCACATGGAGTTCCTTCAGCTGGCCGGGGGCCACGCCGGCCGGTGCCCGGGTGAGCAGGCACCGGGCCTGCTGGGTTTTGGGGAAGGCGATGGTGTCGCGGATCGACTCCTCCCCCGCCAGCAACATCACCATGCGATCGAGGCCGAAGGCGATGCCCCCATGGGGCGGGGCGCCCAGATCGAGGGCTTCCATCAGGAAACCGAACTGGGTCTCCGCCTCCTCCAGGGGTAGGCCAATGGTCTGGAG